>JBDSIC010000095.1:0-4962 GCA_039918195.1 Mucilaginibacter sp. | reverse complement strand
GATATGGTTGATAAGGTACAGCTATATGATAAAAAGAGCGACCAGGCCAGCTTTACCGGTATTGATGATGGGGTAAAAAATAAAACTATCAACATAAAATTGAAAGAAGATAAAAAGAATGGTTCGTTTGGCAAGGTAGACGCGGGCATAGGCACCAAAAAGTTTTACCAGGGGCAGCTTTTATATAACACATTTAAGGCCAGGCAAAAAATAGCGGCTTTTGCCATAGCGGCCAATACTGGCAAAACAGGTTTAGGCTGGGATGATCAAAATAAGTTTGGCGAATCTAACGTCACCATGAGCGAAGATGGTGGCTATATGATGTACGGCGGACCCCGATGGGATGACATGACCTTTTTTGGTGAGGGCATACCGTTGGCACGCACAGGCGGTTTGCATTATGACAATAAGTGGGATAATGACAAGCACTCCATAAACGGAAATTTTAAATTAGGATCTTTAGCGGTTGATGGTACAAAAAATATACTCTCTCAAAATAATTTAACCGAAGGCATCATATTTAATAATAGCGATCAAACCTTTCACAATTTTGTGTCGAGGCAAAAATTTGATGGGGTGTACCAGTTAAAAATTGATACTACCTCCAATCTTAAATTCACATTTGACGGCACTTTTAAGCGCAATCAAAGCTTTAATAATACCATTTCTGAAAGCAACCGAAATGTTTCCCCGGACGGCAACCGCCGGTTAGACACCTTGCTTAACCGCTCAAATACAAATATTTTAAGCAACGCCGACCAACGGGTTTTTAATGCCAGCTTGTTTTACACTAAAAAATTAAAAAAGAAAGGACGCACATTATCGGTAAGCCTGGGTACATCGTTTAATGAACGTAACGAAAAAGATTCGCTGAAATCAACTATCGAATTTTACAAAAAGGGCCTGCTGGATAGAACCCAGCTAAATGACCAATTGCGAACCAATGGCACCAATTATACATCAGTAAACAGTAATATTACTTACACCGAGCCACTTACTTCAAAATTATCGGCTGTCATTAATTACGGGTTAAACGTAAACAATGCCGCCATTGACAGGCGTACCTTTAATCAATCGGTACCGGGTGTGTATAACGCGCAGGTAGATTCACTAAGCAGCGACTATAAATTAGACCAGTTAAGCAACCAGGCCGGCCTTATATTTAACTACAAGGGTGATAAGTCTATCTTCAATTTTGGCACAAAGGCCGCTTCAGTAAACTTCAAACAGCAAGATCTGTTTACCGGCACTATGTTTAAGCGAGAGTTCATCAACTGGTTTCCGCAGGCAAATTTTACCTACAAATTTTCGCAACGCAAGTCGCTACGCTTAAATTACTATGGCCGCACATCGCAACCATCTATTGAGCAAATACAACCCGTACGCACCGGTAACGATTATTTGAATTATGCTTTAGGTAACCCCGATCTTACCCCATCTTTTAACAATGGCATCAGCGCCAATTTTAACTCCTATAAAGTATTAAGCGAAATGTATTTTAGCATTTATGCCTCATACAACTACACCATCAACCCCATAGTTAACAATTTAATTACTGATATTGACAGCGGCAAAACGATCTACCAGTCAGTAAACCTACAGGGTAAAAACCCGGCTAATTATAACATCCAGGCCTATCTTCAAAAAAAGATACAAAAATTGGATATCAATGTGGACCTGAGCGCGTCTGTAAACGGGAGCACCAATTATAACCTGGTAAGCGATAAATTAAACATTACCACATCCAATACGTACCAGGCATCACTAAACTTGTCCAAATACAAACAAAAAAAGTATAGTATATATATGTCTTTCACCCCTAATTATTCAACGGGTAAATCATCACTACAAACAGGCATCAATAATAACGGGGCTGGTTACAGTACATACGGAGCGGTAACGCTGTACCTGCCGCTAAAATTTCAGTTGCAAACAGATTACAACTATACTTACCAGGCAAAAACACAAACGTTCGACAAAAGCTTTGATCTGTTTACATGGAATGCGAGCGTAACAAAAGCATTTTTAAAAGAGGAAAATTTAAAACTATCCCTTTCGGGTTCCGATCTGTTAAACAAACGGACGGGCTTTAGCCGCAATGGCTTTACCCAAAGCACAGCCAGTGTTATCAGGCGATATTTTATGTTTTCGGTGGTGTACGAGTTTAATAAAATGGGCGGGGCAAAAAAACAATAAATAACCATGAAAGTAATTTATTTAAATATCATTATCGTTTTACTTGGCACATACTACGCATTCGGTCAAAACGCCAGGTTTGCTAAATCAGGCGTTATCGAATTTGAAAAAACTTCTAATATGCACGCGCTTATCAGGAAACTGATGAGTGTAGCACCGCGCGACGAAGATTATTATACGGTAGCATTTGAGCAGTATAAAAAAAACCAGCCGCAATTTAAAAAGTTAAAAAGCACTTTAACATTTTCAAATAACAAAACACTTTTTGTTCCGGAAGTAGCTCCACTTATATCCTATAGTTTTTTTGGCGAGTTACCTATGTCGGTTCAATACAACACGGTGTACTCCGACCTCACCACCCATAAACGTACCACTCAAAAAAATGCTTTCGACGAAATTTTCCTGATGAAAGACAGTACCCGGGCAATAAAATGGAAGATAACCACTGAAACCCGGGAGATAGCAGGCTATCAATGCCGCCGTGCAAATGCTGTAATAATGGACTCGGTTTATGTAGTAGCTTTTTACACCGATGAAATACCGGTATCCGGCGGCCCCGAATCATTTAATGGCCTGCCTGGTATGATATTGGGTGTCGCGCTGCCGCACGAAAATGTAACCTGGTTTGCTACAAAAGTGACCGACGTTGCTGTGCCAGCCGCTAAAATGCCGGAACCGGTTAAAGGAAAATCCATAAATACGAAAGAATTTATTGACAAAATATCGGCGGTTTACGGTGAATCTTATAAACCAACTGCTATTATAGGGTTTAGTCTATAAACCTTATTTATAATTAGTCTTAATAAGTTAATATTTTTTTTAAATTTGCCTTCAGTAAAATAGCTGATGGTAAATAAGAAAAATAAGGTCAAGTTTTGGATAGGCAGGGTTCACCTATGGTTAGGTTTAACTTCAGGGATATTCGTTTGTTTTTTAGGCATCACCGGCTGCATACTGGCATTTGAGCGCGAAATTGAAGATGCCACACAACCCTACCGCTTTACCCCTACACAAAAAAGTGCACTACTGCCACCATCGGTATTAAAAAACATTGGTAACAAAGTGCTGCCCGGCAAAAAAGATCCGCACAGTATTAGCTATCAACCCGGTAAATCTGCCGCCATTGTATATTACCACAGCAATCCTGATTATTACTATATAGTTTATGTTAATCCTTACACCGGCAAGGTATTAAAGGTTAAGGATATGAATTGGGACTTTTTTAATATAGTGGTTGACGGGCATTTCTATTTATGGCTCCCGCCCGGTATTGGCCGGCCTATTGTAGCCAGCGCTACGCTTATTTTCGTCATCATGCTTATATCAGGCATGGTATTATGGTGGCCAAAAAACCGCGCGGCAAGCAAACAACGTTTCAGTATAAAGTTTAATGCGAAATGGCGCCGCGTAAACTACGACCTGCATAATGTGCTTGGATTTTA
This sequence comes from Mucilaginibacter sp., assembly GCA_039918195.1. Classification (GTDB taxonomy): domain Bacteria; phylum Bacteroidota; class Bacteroidia; order Sphingobacteriales; family Sphingobacteriaceae; genus Mucilaginibacter. The sequence goes on along the minus strand of JBDSIC010000095.1, from coordinate 1,324 downwards.
CATGGCCTGGGTACTTATTTTTATTGCCTTTACCGGCTTGGTTTGGGGATTTCAATGGTTTGCCAAATCTGTTTACTGGGTATCATCAGGCGGCAAGCAAGCTAAGGAATTTTACGAGGCATTATCTGATACTACCGCTATGTCAAAAGCTGATAAAAAAGTCCAGGCTATAGACATTTTGTGGGATAAAACCCGCAAAGATATGCCGGGCTTTACAGGCGGTATTGATGTGCATGTACCCGAAACCGACAGCGCATCTATAGAAATTGCCATAAACCCCGACACGGATACTTACTGGAAAGCAGATTATATTTATTACGACCAGTACACGCTAAAAGAGATACCTATAAAACACCAATACAGCCGCTTATCAAAGGCCACTGTTGCCGATAAGATAGCCCGTATGAATTATGATATACATGTGGGCGCTGTATTAGGGTTACCCGGTAAGATCATGGCATTTTTTGCCAGCCTGATAGCTGCCAGTCTGCCTGTAACCGGCTTTGTTATATGGCTGGGCCGTAAGAAAAAGAAACCGCGTATTAACCGTAACCGCATGAGTGGAGTTGCTGAAGCTGCAAATTAATTTTCGCCAACATTCTTTTTGTTGATCTGTTGAATACTATATAAGTTTTAATAGTACTCAATAGTCATGGAAAAATTACTCCTTTCTTCCTTCCTGGAAATATTTGATGAAGTTTATATAGGCCCGCAAAACGACAACGTATGGGTAGTTGACCGAGACCCCGGTTTAGGGTTTATAGACGTTATACGCACCGTGTCTGCGGAGGATGCCTCGAAATCATTTTATACAGGCGGATCTACACTTGCCGGGCATACCGAACACCTACGCTGGAGCCTTAACTTTGCCCTAACCTACCTACGGGGTAAACAACCCGATACCGATTGGTCAAAAAGCTGGGCTATAAAAACAGTTAATGAAGCTGAATGGGGGAACCTGCAATTAGCTTTACAAAACGAATATATAGCTATGAGAGATACTGTTGAACAGATAACCGATTGGTCTAACCCGTTTACATTAAAAGGTGTTTTAGCTTTACTTCCCCACGCAGCATACCATTTAGGCTCTATCAAACAGAAGTTGTTATATCTGAAAGGGGTAAGTAATGATGTGCATGTGTAGCTGATGAGCATTGTAAAGGCGGGATGGAGTTCTTTAGCCGGCTAACGGAGGGGATTAGGCATAAAAAAGCCCTGTTATATTGCTACAACAGGGCTGATTTAAGATTGGGCACCGACCTACTCTCCCACGTTTTACCGCAGTACCATCGGCTCTGGCGGGCTTGACTTCTCTGTTCGGAAT
>JBDSIC010000094.1:0-4846 GCA_039918195.1 Mucilaginibacter sp. | reverse complement strand
TTGGCTGCCGCTCTCCCCGGTAATAATTTATTTTAAGGACAAATTAGGAGATGGAGGCCAGGTGTTTGAAGATTATGCCCGTCTGCGGCTTTGCCATGGAGCGGTTTTTACCGCCTGCCTAACCGGGCTGAGGGTTTTCCGCATGTGTGGAAAACTAAGTTTTAAAATCATTGCAAGGGCAGTGTAAATCTGTTTCATAATCAATCAGGGTTTTAGTGCAAAGTGATTATTTTGTGCTTAACAGGATTTAACTATATAGAAAAACATTGTTTGTGACTACAATATAATACACTTTTAACTGAAAGTCAGCAATTTACAAAAAAAATTAATTTTACTATTAAATAGTTTGTTTGGAGGCAATTTTTAACAAAATGTGTCGTTGACATGGTATTCATTTATAGTGTTGCGCATGAATTATTTATACAACAAAAACAAACCCGCGTATTTGCTTTTTACTGTATCCTTAATGGCGTTACACCACGCAAATCGGGATAAAAGCAACAAACCACTGGCTTTCCCGTTTATATTATATATCTTTAAGAAAATTCACCGCGCCATTCAAATTCCTTCTTAGGCATTGCCATTTTAACATATACGGTAATATTTAAGCTTACGGCATACCAATAAACAATTAACACGGTTTTACATGCGGTGCAAATGGATATAATTACAATAAATAATAACACTATGAGTAAAGACAAAGGGGGCAGAGAAGCTAAAAAAGCGCCCGCAGCAGCCGGAAAAAAAGAAAAGTCAGACTATCAGTCGGGCAAAGGGTCGTCGTCAAGCCTCGACGCTGGATCAACACCTAAAAAGAAGAAATAACATGGGAAACAACAAAACAGTAGAATACGAAGCAAACGTGTATGTGTACGATTTGAACAATTGTGCACGCGAATACGGGTTTAAGGATGATGACCTTTGGGAACTTAGCCTGGCCAACCTGGACGAAAAGAAAGCGTTTGAAAAAAAATACCTGCCAACCATATCAGCCAAAGCACTGCCCGAGTTTTTATCAGAGCTTGGCCGCGTGGTTAAAGAAAAACTGGTACAGGCAAAGTCAGGCTTTGAAAAACAGCTTAACATCGGCACAGGGCCAACAAGCGAGTTGCAATATTTAATAGCCTATAATCCTAAAAGGTTCAGGTAGTTTTTTAGAATCAGGAGTTAAGAATCAGGATTCAAGAGCTTAGAAACTCCTTGTGTTTGTGAGGGGTGCCATGCTGAACTTGTCGAAGCATATGGGCAAATGCTGCACACGCCCTTCGAAAAGCTCAGGGTGACACCCTTTTATGTGTCAGTCACATTCAATAACCTGCAGGATTTTACAATCACTCATTCACCAATTCACTCAATCTCTCCTGCACCATCAGCCGCGCCTCTTTCGGCGTAACATAGTATTGCTCCAGGCCAATACTGCCGGGCTTTGCATCGGGGTGCTGCAGCAATTCGCTAAATATTTGTCCTATTTGGTGTTCATTCCCTTCCCACTCAAACAGCGTTGCCAGGTATTTCCCCTTCGGGATGGTATATTCATCAAGGCCTAAGGCATCATCACCAGCCAGTTTATTAACACAGGCGTGGTAAATTATAGTGCCGTTTACCATTTCAGTTACACCGTAAAGGTCGCGGGGCTTATCCATACCCACCGCTTTGTTCAGGTTGTCGTAAGCAGTTTTTATCCCCATTGGGAAAGAAGGCGCTGCAACACAAATAGTTAATATATTGTCTGCGATCTCAAATTCTGTAATTTCCATAGCTTTGATATTGGTAGTCAAATTTCGGCAACAACATGATATGCTGCAAGTGTAGGGCACGCCATAATAAGGGAGCGTTTGCGCCATTTCAGCTTGCATTACTTATTAAATATATATTATATTAGGCTGATAGTTAATAATGTCGATATGAAATTGCTAAATATTCTGTTTATTCCTTTGTTATTTTTATTTTTCAATTGCAAAAGTCAAACCAAAGAATCTATTTATCCTACAGAAAAGTTTTCAATTATTAAAGGAAAATTAGATGATGGCAAGCCAATTATTGGCTCCATAAATACTTCTTACATAAATTATGGCCATAAAGCGGCATATCCGTGGTGCCTGAAAATAAATATAGCATTAGATTTAAAATATGTTAATGAGTATGGCTTACCGCTTAAAGCAGAATCAGACACGGCCAATAAGTTTGAAGACCAATTATTATCAAAAATAAAAAAGCTGGCTACGGCACATTACGTTGGCCATTTTTATAACGACTCATTCCTTGATATTTATATTTATCTTGAGAAACCTGAAAACGTACACCAATTTTTGCAAAGCGAGGTAAATAAACCAAAATTAACCCGAGGATTTGCTTATGAGATAAAGAAAGATCCTGATTGGGATATTGTAAAGGCATATTTTAAATAGTCATCCGGGCGTTAAGATAATTTCAGCCATTTAACAACCAATTTCTTCTTTTTTATTAACCGGCAAGTTGCCTTACTTTGGTATCAACCAAATTATGCCCCATGCTATTTAAATTTACCTGCTTTGCCTTAGTTGCCGCAATACTGTCTTTATCCTTAACAGGATGTAAAACTGGAAACAAACCTGCCGCTACCGGCGAGGTGATCTACCACGTTTGCCAACGCAGCTTTTACGATAGCAACGGCGACTTAAATGGCGACCTCAAAGGCCTTCGCCAAAAACTGAATTATCTACAGGACCTGGGCGTAACCTCTATCCTTTTGCTGCCGCTGTATGAATCTGTTTATCACCACAACTATTTCGCCAGCGATTTTAAGAAGATAGATCCTGAATTTGGCAGCACCCAAGACTACCTGGATCTGGTGAAAGACATACACAGCCGTGGCATGAGTCTATATATGGATATGGAAACCCAGTACGTAACGCAGGAACATATATGGTACAAGGACTCGTACAAAAATCCTAAATCGAAATACAGTGAGTATATTTTATATGATGATTCGGCACAAACCCGGCCTTCGAGTATTGTATTTGAACTGCATAGCCTGAAGGGTTACAATGGCGTTGAACATAAAATAACCACCGTTAACCTGAAAAGCAAAAAGGTGCTCGAATACAATTACGACCTGTTCAAATACTTTGCCGACCCTAACAACGATGGCAATTTTGATGATGGCGTTGACGGTTTCCGGCTGGACCACGCCATGGATACGCTGGACCTGAAGCCCCGGCTATCTGGTTTATTTAAAGCTTTCTGGTCGCCGCTGTTAACGCGGTTAAAACAGGTGAACCCCAAATTGACATTTGTAGCGGAGCAGGCTAACTGGGCTTCGTTAGGGATAGATTACCTTACAAAAGCTAATGTTGACCGTGTGTTTGACTTCAGGCTGGCCTTTGCCATACGCAACTTTAAGCGCGATGAAATTATGGCTATGGCCGACTCGTCCTTCAGTCTTACCCCTGCCGGTAAGCAGCAGGTGGTGTTTATTGAGAACCATGATATGCCGCGATTTGCACAGGTAGTGAAGAAAGACATCGCCAAGGAAAAAGTGGGTGCGGCGCTGAATATTTTGATAGGAGGCATACCATCTATTTACTATGGGCAGGAGATAGGTATGACCAACGGCGACAAGCCCGACAATGTTTACGGCGCTAATGATGCCAATGGCATACCGCTGCGCGAGGCTTTTGAATGGTACAAGGGCGAAACGGGCAAAGGGATGTCTGTTTGGTATAAGGATACCGGCCCGTGGTGGACGGACCGCAATATGAAACCCAACGACGGTATATCGTACGAAGAACAAAAAGATGATAAGAACTCCCTTTGGAATTTTTATAAAACATTGATCGCCCTGCGCAAAAACAACGAGGCGATTGGTTCAGGCAATTATCAAACTTTGAAAAACAGCAATACACAACTGGTGTCGTTCCTGAGGTATACGGGCAGCCAGGCAGTGATCGTGCTGGTAAACCTGTCGCCCGACAAACAGGAGGCGGTAGTTGATATAGCCGGAAGCAAGGCAGCCATAACCGGTTTAGAGAGCCTGCTGGGCGATGCGAAAACATCAGTTAACCGGGATAAGATACCTGTGGAATTACCGGCTTACGGTGTGCAGGTTTTTAAAGTGGAATAATTATTTCATAAAAACCAGCTGTCCTATAACTCCGCCTATTGTGGCTAAAATGAAAATAATGACATAGCTAAATATATAAGCCCAAAGTGCTTTCAGCCCGGTTTTAAGTTTAGGCTTATGAGGAAATAGTTGGGTAAAACTCCACATATAAAGGGCTATACCTACTATCATGGCTACCATAGTGCCAGTACCCCTATACTCGCCGGTACAAAAATAAGTGATAGGGAATAGCACAATTGATACAATAAGTAACTGCGCGGTCAGGAACAGGTTTATCACTACATTCTGCACATAGTTATAGCCTGATTTGCGAAAAACAATATAGGAACCAAAGGCGAAGAATGGGATAAGCATCACCATGGCAAGCGAATAGTTGTTGGCCAGCCATTCGTTGGTTTTTGCCATTGTCTGCTCGATGTCGGGCTGCCCGCCCATCCTCGGTACATCATTAATGTTAAAGTAGTGGTATAAAAACCCATATATACCGGCCAGTAGCAGTACCAGCGCAAAAGGCTTAAAATGATTTATCCGCTTACCCTCTATAAACTCCCTTATGGTATGGCCGGGACGGGTAAACAGCTCTTTTACCGTATAAAAAAAACCCCTGTCAACAGGTAGCAGGGTTTGCTGAATATCATACGCCAGGTAATGAAAATTGATGGGATGTGTATCTGTCGACTGCCCGCAATTGCTGCAAAACTTCTGCTCAACTTTCCTGTTGCAGTTCTTGCAAATATTATTGTT
>JBDSIC010000093.1:0-5234 GCA_039918195.1 Mucilaginibacter sp. | reverse complement strand
GGTGTTGCAGTTTTCGGCAAATGTATTATCGGGATTGTACACCCATGCTAAACCGCCGCTCATGCCTGCCGCGAAATTACGCCCTGTTTTACCAAGGATAAGCGCGCGTCCGCCGGTCATGTATTCGCAACCGTGGTCGCCAATGCCTTCAACAACCGTAGTAGCGCCTGAGTTACGTACCGCGAAACGTTCGCCGGCCATACCGCCTACAAATAACTCACCCGATGTAGCGCCATAAAGGGCTACGTTACCGATAATGATATTTTCTGAAGGCTTGAAGGTGGCGTTAGCCGATGGGTAAACCGCCAGCTGCGCGCCCGAAAGGCCCTTGCCAACGTAGTCATTACCTTCGCCTTCCAGCTCGAACGATATGCCTTTGGTAGCGAAAGCCCCAAAGCTTTGCCCGGCCGAACCTTTAAACTTAAAGTTGATGGTATTATCGGGCAGGCCCGGAGAGCCATAAATTTTAGATATCTCGTTTGACAGCATGGTACCGATAGTACGGTCGACATTCACTACATCAAACGATGCGTAAACCGGGGTAGCTTCTTCAAGCGCAGGTTTTGCTGCTTCTACCAGTTTCCAGTCGATGATATTAGCCATACCGTGGTCCTGGCTCTCGCTGTTGTACAGGGTAGCATCTTTGGCGTTGGTAACCGGGTGTAATAATCCAGACAGGTCGACCTTACGCGCTTTCCAGCTTTTTAAATTGTCTTTTACTTTCAGGAACTGAACACGGCCTACCATTTCATTAATGGTACGGAAGCCTAACTCAGCCATTATCTCGCGTAATTCTTCTGTCAGGAATTTGAAAAGGTTAACCACATGGTCAGGGTTGCCGGTAAATAGTTTCCTTAATTCAGGGTCTTGTGTGGCAACGCCAACCGGGCAAGTGTTCAGGTGGCACTTACGCATCATGATACATCCGCCTACAACAAGGGCTGCAGTTGCCACACCCCATTCTTCGGCACCCAGTAAACAAGCTATGGCAAGGTCGCGACCTGTTTTTAGCTGGCCGTCTGTTTGCAATACCACGCGGCTGCGCAGTTTGTTGCGTACCAGCGTCTGGTGTGCTTCGGCCAAGCCAAGCTCCCATGGTAAGCCGGCATGTTTTACCGAACTTATAGGCGATGCGCCTGTACCACCATCATAACCTGCTATCAGGATAACGTCGGCGTGTGCTTTGGCAACACCTGCGGCTATAGTGCCTACACCTGCTTTTGATACCAGCTTTACGTTGATACGTGCGGCACGGTTAGCGTTCTTTAAGTCGAATATCAATTGCGCCAGATCCTCGATAGAATAAATATCATGGTGCGGTGGCGGCGATATTAAGCCAACACCAGGTGTTGAGTGGCGTGTTTTGGCTATCCAGTCGTCAACCTTGTGGCCCGGCAGTTGCCCGCCTTCGCCCGGTTTTGCACCCTGCGCCATTTTTATCTGCAACTCATCCGCATTGGTCAAATAGTTTGAGGTTACACCGAAACGGCCTGATGCCACTTGCTTGATAGCCGAACGCATGGAATCACCATTAGGTAGTTTTTGGTAACGCATTTCGTCCTCACCGCCTTCGCCGGTATTGCTTTTAGCGCCAATACGGTTCATGGCGATAGCCATCAGGCTGTGCGCCTCGTGCGAGATAGACCCGAACGACATTGCACCTGTAGCAAAACGCTTCATGATAACTTCTGCCGGTTCAACCTCATCAATGCTGATAGGTTCGCGGTGGTGGGCAAAATCAAGCAGGCCACGTATGGTGAAATGCTTTTCGCCCTGCTCGTTAATTACCTTGGCGTAGTTTTTATAAACGCTGTAATCATTGGTGCGGGTAGCATGCTGTAACAAGTGTACAGTTTGCGGGTTAAACAAATGTGCCTCGCCCCTGCGTTTCCATTGGTAAATACCACCTTCGGGCAGTAAACGGTTCTCGTCGGCTTTGTTTGAGTTAAAGCCCGCGCGGTGCTTACTCAGCGATTCGCGTGCTATCTCATCCAAACCTAAACCGCCTATGCGGCTAACAGCACCGGTAAAGTACTTGTCAACCACTTCTTTGTTTATACCCAATATTTCAAACACCTGCGAACCGTGGTACGATTGCAATGTGGATATACCCATTTTCGAGAATATCTTCAGCAAGCCATCGTTAACTGATTTCACATAGTTTTTGTGCAGTTGTTTAACATCAAGGCTGGTTTCCAGAGTGCCGGCGTCATGCAGCGTTTCTATGGTTGACAGCGCCAGGTAGGGGTTAATGGCCGTAGCGCCGAATGCCAGTAAACAGGCAAAGTGGTGTACTTCCCAAACATCCCCTGTTTCAACCACGATGCCTACGGCCCCGCGGCGTCCCTTTTTGATCAGGTGGTGGTGCACCGCCGATACCGCCAGTAATGTTGGTATTGGCGCGTGCTCCGAATCAACCGCGCGGTCAGACAGGATCAATACCTCGAAACCGTCATCAACCGCGTCTTCAGCATAGCGGCAAAGCCTGGCTATACCTTTTTCTAACGAACCGGGGAGGCCGTCAGCCTTAAAATAAGTTTGCAGCGTTTTTGCATGGAACATACCGGTATCAATACTCCGCAGTTTTTCTAATTGGTGGTTTTTTAATATCGGGTGTTTAAGCATTACGCAATGGCAGTGCATCTTGTCTTCATCAAGCAAGTTGCCGTTGTTGCCTATAAATGTTGCCAGGCTCATTACCAAACGCTCACGTATCGGGTCGATAGGCGGATTGGTTACCTGGGCAAAAAATTGTTTAAAATAACTCGACAGGTGCTGCGGCTTGTCAGACAGGATAGCCAAAGGCACATCCGTACCCATTGATCCTACCGGCTCTTTACCATCAACAGCCATCGGCTTAATAATGGTGTCGATATCCTCGCGGGTATAACCAAATACCTGCTGGTAACGAAAAACCGAATCTTCCGTAAGGCTGGCGAAAGCCAAACGCGGCTCGGTTAGCTCGCTCAGGCGTATCTTGTAGTTTTCCAGCCAGCGGTCATAAGGCTGGCGCGATGCTATTTGTTGTTTTATTTCTTCATCAGTGATGATCTTACCTTTCTCGGTATCAATCAACAGCATTTTTCCTGGTTGCAGGCGGCCTTTTTGCAGTATAGTGCTTTCGTCTATCGGCAATACACCGGCTTCCGAAGCGGCTACTACGCGGCCGTCGCTGGTGATGGCATAACGTAGAGGGCGCAGGCCGTTACGGTCTAACACCGCGCCAACCAGTTTACCATCGGTAAAGCTGATAGCGGCAGGGCCATCCCAGGGCTCCATCAGGGTAGCGTGGTATTCGTAGAATGCTTTTTTAACAGGGTCCATCTGTTCGTTACCGTCCCATGCCTCTGGTATCAGCATCATCATTACATGCGGTAACGAGCGGCCTGTGTGCAGCAACACTTCAATAATATTATCCAAACAAGCCGAATCTGACTGGCCATTGTCTATCACAGGCAGCAGCATTTCCATCTCTTCACTGGTGAAGTAAGATGATGCCAACGATTTTAAACCTGAATAAAACCAGTTAAGGTTACCGGTAAGCGTGTTGATCTCGCCATTGTGCGCAATCAAACGGAATGGCTGCGCCAGTTTCCACGACGGGAATGTATTGGTAGAGAAACGCGAGTGTATCAGGGCTAAACCTGACGCTATACGCGGATCAGAAAGATCAGAAAAATATTTGCGCAGCTGGTAAGTGGTTAGCTGACCTTTATAAATAATTGTTTTTGCAGAAAATGAGGTAAAGTAAAAATGCTCGGCAGCTTTTGGATATTGCTCCGTAACGGTTTTAGTAATGTACCTTCTTAATACATATAGCTTACGCTCAAAGTCGTCAACGTTAGTAATATTATGCGGACGGGCAACAAAAAGCTGCTCGGCATCGGGCTCCGCGCTGCGGGCGGTTTCGCCAATTATTGATGAATCGGTAACCAGTTTACGGTAGCCGAGTTTAGGGATACCAAGTTTTTCAGTAGCCTTGCCAATTATAGTACGGCAAGCTTTTTTAAGTACAGAATCCTTCGGGAAAAATATCATCCCAACACCGTACTCACCGGGTTCAGGCAGGCTGATCTCCAGGTTTGAGCACTCATCCATCAATAGTTCGTGTGGCAGTTGTATCAGTATACCTGCGCCGTCGCCCGATTCGGGGTCGCAGCCGCAGGCACCGCGGTGCTCCATGTTCTCTAACATGGTTAGCGCGTCGTGCACTATACGATATTCCTTATGCCCGTTTATATTGGTTATAAAACCGGTTCCGCACGAGTCATGTTCAAATTCAGGGCGATAAAGTCCCTGGGGGCTATCAGTTTGATCCATAATAAAAATTAAACCGTTACAATTAGGGTGTAACCACGAAGATACTTAATATCAATATATATTAAAAACCAGCGTAATATTTTTGCAACATTGTCAATATCAATATCGCAATTCCCTTTAAATTTAAGAAATTTATAATAATAAACTATTTCTATTACATATTTTATCGAATATAGATTAATTCTAAAATCAAAATTTAATTTTGATAATTAAAAAATCATGGTATACAATACGGATAGATATTATAAGTAAGCGGGATTTAATTTGCCATGACTTATCCACTTAAAGTTTTTATTGCGCGGACTGATATTACATATTTACTAAATTTGCCGAAAATTATTTAAATGCAAGAAAAAAATAAAGCAGTGTTTTTAGACCGCGACGGTGTGCTGAACAAAGAGATGGGCGATTATGTATGCAAACTGGAAGATTTCCACATACTGGATAATTTTGCCGCCCTTAAAACACTGCAGGACAAAGGATATTTACTGATAGTAGCCACCAACCAGGGCGGCCTGGCAAAAGGCTGGTATACCGAGGACGAACTGGCCAAAATGCACCAGCACCTACGCGACGTTTACCATGAGCATGGCGTAGAGTTTACCGATTTTTACTATTGCCCCCACCACCCCCAGTTTACCGGCGACTGCGATTGCCGCAAACCAAAACCCGGCATGTTGCTAAAAGGCATCGAAAAATATAATATCGACCCCGGAAAATCATACTTCATTGGCGACCGTGAACGTGATGTGGAAGCCGGAACTTTGGCCGGGGTTACCGGCATATTGGTAGATAGCGATCAGCCTATAAGTACGGTACTGGGTTTGATTGATTAACTTGGGATTACACTGATTTTGTTTGATTTCACTGATTAAAAAAAATAAACCACGTCATTGCGAGCGAAGCGTGGCAAT
>JBDSIC010000092.1:0-4378 GCA_039918195.1 Mucilaginibacter sp. | reverse complement strand
TAATAATGTCAAGCATACGGCCGGGCGTGGCAACAACAATTTGCACGCCGCGTTTGATCTCGCGTAATTGGTCAGAGATGCTTGCACCACCATAAACAGCTACAACATGAACATTTTTCATGTTTTTAGCGTAATTTTTAATGTCGCTTGTAATTTGTAAACAAAGCTCGCGCGTTGGGCATAATATCAACGCTTGCGGATAGTTTTCGTCGAAGTCCAGTAGCTCTAATAATGGCAATCCAAAAGCAGCAGTTTTACCGGTCCCGGTTTGGGCTAATCCGACAAAATCGTTGCTGCCTGTTAACAATACCGGAATTGACTGTTCCTGGATTGGCGTAGGATTTTCAAATCCTAATTCAGAGATGGCATTAACAATATCATGACGGATTCCCAGTTGAATAAATGGGTTCATGAATTTAAATAACAAACTTGGCAACATCACCAAATCGGCTGCAAAGGTAAGGATAATTTCCATCAATTCCAATACAGCTACTAACTTGAATTTTGAATGGCAAAATCCTATTAACTAAGCAATTAACTTTTTCAGGATTACAGGCGCATTTACCCGGCCATCGACAACTTCGGAACCACAGAACGTACTGCCTAAACCGGAACGCTTGCCTGTTTTTAATTAGCTTGTTTTTAATTGCCTGCTGTTCCTGTATCCTAATAACATACCTATTACACCGGCTGTAACACATATATCTGCTACATTAAATATACCTGTACGTACGCCGCCTATACCCATATTCATAAAATCAGTTACATGGCGGTCATACATTATCCTGTCGATGATGTTACCCAGGCCACCGGCAAAGATGAGCGAGAGGCAGATGAGTTGCAACTTATCCATTGTGCGGATATTATAGATGGTAAATACCACCAGGCCGGCCATCAATAACAAAGGCAGCAGGGTTAAAAGAATAAAGCTATAGGGCTGCGACAGGTTGTCGCCCAGGCTTAGGGCAGCGCCGGTATTTTCAACATACTCTAACCTGAACATATTATTGAAGTATGATTTAGGTGCTTCATATTGCAGGTGTGCTTTGGCCAGGTCCTTAGTCACCCGGTCGCAGCCGATAGAAACCAGTGCGATAATAACAAACAACCATATTTTAACAGATCTTTTCATGTTAGCGTAACCTGTCGGCCGAACGGACCAGCTTTTCGTCCCTTTGTATTGACTTTACGGCGAGTATAACCAGCACAATAGCTATCGAGCTTAAAAACATACCTATACCCATGCTGCTGAATTCTACCTGCAAACCGTCGGCGGTTACCCCTTTTAGGGTTTGCGCCATCCAAAAGCTATAACCTATGATAACTAATATTGCACTATAACATAAGGCTATTTGCTGCTTACGCTTTTTGTAAAAGAAAATGACCAGCAGTGGCAGTATCGCCACTATGGCGGTGACTATTTTTAAGGCGATAAAGCTAACCGTGTATACCCGCCCTTCGGCAAGTTCCTGGTAAACGCCCTGTATGCTGATGCTTGATATGATGCCGTTGATATTCACATTATGTATCAACGGGAATAAATAAAGCGCGAATAATATCAGCGTGGCTAAAAAAAGGTAAATGCTTTGTATCCTTTGTATCATGGTCTGTCATTTTACCATCCCTTTGCTTTGGGATAGTATATTATTAATAATGCCGGTAAAATACCTGCGACAAAGATAGAGGAATATCAATAAATAGGATAAATCTTTATGGGCAATAATAGCCGGGTTTAACGCTCGTAGTTTAGCATGATCAGCACCCCCGCTAAAACTATATAGCCCACAGCAATACACATTGCAAACCCGCTGTACAGTGTAATTATATTAAAAGCAAATAGCAAAAATACTACAGGCAGCAGTAAAACCATTATCCATAAAACTAAGCGCTGCAGGTTGTAGGTGCGCATGTGTTTGTTTACCGCTGTTATGGCGTACTGAATGTAGTCGATTACTAATTTTTGAAGGCGTGTTAATAAAACCTCTTTTTGTATCATGATTGGTTGGTTGGTTGAAAAAGTGGTGGATTTAAATTAAGACCACCAGGTATTTGTAAATTATTGTCAGGTTGAAAACTGCTATTCCAAAAACCGGGAATATACAGCATTGTTTTTTATGCCATAACGCATTATAATTAAACGCATTATGTGTAAATTGATTTAGCCGGTTTTTTATGTTAATACAGCTTATTTTAAAACCATTTATATGCATACATATAAATGGCAAGCCATGGGCCATTTCTGCTTGCGGCGCAATATTTTGGTACATATATTTATGCATCGGGTAAATCATCGATCTTAGTTTAATCAGGGTAAAAGCCGGCATTTACTGTTTATATATTGCTGCTAAAACAGGTGCTGCCAACCTTTGTGTTTATATTAATTTAACCATTATTAACATAATTTCCTACTTTTTTAAATGGGCAATATATATGTGTAATTGTACAAACATATTTCTCATCTACTTTAAAATTGATTTAGCAGGAATAGCTTACATCCAAAAAGGGTATTAACTTTACGGCGTGATAAATGCGCAGCGGTTTTTTATTGAGTTAGCTTATGATGGCACGGCCTATCATGGCTGGCAGGTGCAGCCTAACGCGGTAACCGTGCAGGGGTTGCTGAACAAGGCTTTAACTACCCTGCTGCGCCAACCCATAGAAACCACGGGCTGCGGCCGTACCGACACGGGAGTACACGCCACAGAGTTTTATGCGCATATGGATATTTTGCCTTTAAACGATGGACAATTGACCATAGACAATAGGAGCCTTAACGCCCTGCTGCCTCATTCCATCGCCATAAAAAATATTATACCTGTTAATGCAGATGCCCACGCGCGTTTTGATGCTACGCTGCGAGCTTACGAATACCACATTCATTTTAACAAAAACCCGTTCAAACATGGCTACTCGTGGCTGCTGCGCGATGTGCCGGATATTGGGTTGATGAACCGGGCGGCTAAGATGCTTATGGAGCATACCGATTTTAGTTGTTTCAGCAAATCCAACACGCAGGTAAAAACCAATAACTGCAAAATAAGCCGGGCCGAATGGGTAACAACTGCTGATGGTATCATTTTTCATATAGCGGCCGTCAGGTTTTTGCGCAACATGGTAAGGGCCATTGTGGGCACGCTACTTGAGGTTGGCCGCAAAGAAATTGCACCCGAAGCTATACATGATATTATCAACAGCAAAAACCGCAGCAATGCCGGAACATCTGTGCCTGCTTGCGGTTTATATTTAACAGGGGTGAAGTATCCTTACCCCCTAACCCCCTGAAGGGGGAACAAATTAAGAGATGAGTAAAAATATATTTGCCAAATTATTCCGTTCAAAAACTCCTCCTTCAGGGGGCGGTGTAGTTACAGGTAAGGCGCTTGATTGGAAATTGCTGGGCAGGGTAATGCATTATGTAAAACCTTACCGGGCTACTTTTATTATTTCGGTTTTCCTGACCATTTTTTTGGCAGCTATCGCACTGGTGCAACCTATACTGATAGAAAAAACGCTTGATAACCATATCGTCAACAACGATTATAACGGGTTAGTATTTATGGTATGCCTGATGATAGGGCAGCTTATCATTCAAACAATAGCGCAATATTATCAAACTTATTTAACCAGTACGCTTGGGCAATCAGTTATCCGCGATTTGCGCATAGACGTGTTTAACCACATTACTACCCTGCGCCTAAAATATTTCGACCGCACACCTATCGGGATGCTGATCACACGTACGGTATCTGACCTGGAGACCATTGCGGATATTTTTGCCGAAGGACTGATATCCATTATGGGTGATATGCTGTTGCTGATAGCTATTATCGGTTTAATGCTTACTATCGATTGGAAGCTGGCGCTTATCACGCTGATACCCATGCCATTTCTACTCCTCTCGACAATTATTTTTAAAGAAGCGATCAAATCAGCCTTCCAGGAGGTGCGCACACAGGTAGCCCGTTTAAATACTTTTTTGCAGGAGCATATTTCGGGGATCAGTGTTATCCAGTATTTTGCACGGGAAGACCAGGAGTTCAAGAAATTCCGTACGGTTAACGAAAAACATCGGGATGCGCACATCCGATCGAATTGGTCATATTCCATCTTTTTCCCGGTTGTCGAAATTCTATTTGCGGTATCTATGGGTTTATTGGTATGGTATGGCTGCGAACGTATATTAAGCGATCAGCAAATGCACTCGCTATCAGCAAAACCAAAAGGAATTACCATAGGCACAATAACTATGTTTATCGTACTGCTCAACCTGCTGTTCAGACCGATAAGGCAGCTTGCCGATAAATTCAACACCCTGCAAATGGGCATGGTAGGCGCCGACCGAATATTCAGTGTGCTGGATACCGATGAAACTGCCGAA
>JBDSIC010000091.1:0-4684 GCA_039918195.1 Mucilaginibacter sp. | reverse complement strand
CCTCACCTAAATCCTCTCCAAAGGAGAGGACTTAAAAATAGCGCTTAAAGTCTCCGCCTTTGGGGGAGATTTAGAGGGGGCTTAAACGCCAAAAGCAACCGTTAAAGCTGCTTTTGGTGAATATGTGTTTGCGCCTCGCGCCTTCCAACGCTGTTACGCGTTCAGTTGCGCAAACTCGGCGTTTGTTATGTCCTTATCATCTAAAGTGATAACACTTTTAATGTAATCGAACACTTTTAACACTTTAACCTCTTCAAATATCTTGTTAGCGGTTTCTTTGTTTTGCAGGTATTGTACGGTGTACTGGCCCAACTGCTCCTCGCTTAAGGGTTGAGGACTATACATCCTGAATTGCTGGTCTAACCGTTGTTTTGCTACCGCGAACACTTCATCGTATTTAATTTCGATGCTGTTCTCGCGGATGATCTTGTTGCTTATCAGCGTCCATTTAAGGTTTTTAGCAAAATCATTGTAACCGTCGGCAAGTTCCTTGTCGTCCAATTTTTCGTTGGTCGCTTTTAACCAGCGCTTTAAAAACTCGTCGGGCAATTCAAACTGCACCTTGTTGGTAGCATAGTTGTAAATATCATCCTGCATTTTGCGTTCGGCATCCTGCTGCATCATACCTTCCAGTTCTTCGGTTATCTTCGCTGTAAACTCCTCTTCGGTAGTTACCGTACCTTCACCAAATAATTTGTCAAAGAACTCCTGGTTCAAATCGCTCTCCTCTAAACGGTTAACATTTTTAACTGTCAGGCGGAATTTTGATTTCAGGTCTTTCGCTGTTTCTTCGTCAACCTTTAACAGGCCGGCAATTTTAGCAGCATCATTACCGTATGCTTTCTGAATATCCAGTTCTACAATGTCGTCCTTTTTTAAACCGATAAGCAATGCCTTTACGGTTTTATCAGATACCTGGTCTAAACGTACCGATGTAGTTTCGCTGATGCCTCCTTCAAAAACACTACCATCCGGCGAAAGTTGCTCTAATTGAGAATAAAGCACATCATCATCTGCCGATACGTCAGGATTTGTCATTTTGCCATAAGCGCGGCGAATATTTTTTACACGTTCTGCCAGTGTGGTTTCATCAACCTTTATCACATAACGGGTCAGTTTATCTTTTGATGAAAAATCAGCATCAAACTCAGGCGCCAAACCAACTTCGTAATTAAACTCAAAGTTATCGGCAAAATCCCAGTTGTACTCTTTCCGGTCATCAATTTTTGGCAACGGCTGCCCAAGCACTTCTATCTTTTGCTCTTCTAAATAGCTGTTCAGGCTGTCTGATAAAAGGTTGTTTATCTCATCAACCAAAATGCTTTTGCCGTACATTTTTTTAATGTGCGCGGCAGGCACCATACCCGGCCTAAAACCCGGCAGCTTTGCCTTTTTAGCTTGCTCTTTTATCGCTTTATCAACGCGGGGCGTATAATCAGCGGGATCAATATTAATCTTCAGAATGGTATTCAGGTTGTCAACTTTTTCCTGTGTGATGTTCATCTTTATAGCGTATATTTTTTAATATAAACAAAGGTGCCCCAAATAAAAAGCGCCTCATTTCGAGGCGCAAAAGTATAAAATTTTATTTGAATTGAAACAGCCTAAAGTTTAACCTGTTGGAATTTTACAACAGGATTAGTTACCGGTTTAAGGGTACGCAGGTAAGCATATACAGCTTCAAGGTCGGTCACCTTCATACCGCCATATTTCCACCAGGGCATTATGGTTTGAAACTCATCCGGCTTAACCGGGTAGGGCTTAGCGGTACCATCAGCATATTGCCTGAAGCGGCTTACAAACTGCTCTTTTGTCCACCCGCCTATGCCTGTTGCCTTATCAGGCGTAATATTGGCCGAACTTAGCTTGCCGCCCGGCATATTAAATACCTTGCCGCCGGCATATTCCATTCCGGGTAACAATTTACCTTTATCATCCTGGCTGTGACATTCGATACAAGCCGCGCTGCTTACCAAATACGCACCGTATTTTACGGTATCGCTTTCAGCAGGCCGTTTGCCTAAGGTGGCCGGCTGCGGAAAGGTATTTACCAGCAGGTTAAGCGGGAAATCGAGGTTATGTGCAGGGTAGTTTTTGCCCTGTGGCTTTAGCGTACGTATATAAGCGATGATATCATATATATCCTCGCGGTCCATTTTGGAGTAACTTTGCCACGGCATTATCGGGAATATGGCCGAGCCATCCTTCTTCACACCGGTAGTAATAGCGCGAAACAGCTCGCCATCGCTGTATTTCTCTAAATTTAACGGGGTAATGTTGGGCACATATATTTCGCCGGGGATGCCTATGCGCCTGTCAAATAACTCGCCGCCTGCACCTAATACATTACTGTCAATAGGGCCTGCAAATTTTGTCCAGTCGCGGCTGGAGTGGCAGTCAACACATACGGTTACGTGGTTGGCCAGGTACTTCCCTTTAGCTATGCGCTGCGGGGTTAATGCTACTTTAATGTTTTCGGGCTCGCCAACATTGGGCAACGCTTTTGATACATAGGCTACGCCCGTGATAACCACTACAACGCCTAATAAAAGGGCGATGGCTATCCATTTTGTAAACTTTTTCATTGTGGGTTTGGTGATTTTTGTTTTAAAATATACTTACGATACGTGTACCATAGTGTATACGTTACACCTACCTTTATTTTTTATTGCTAATCTATTTTTTTAACAGACGACGCGCCTGATTCGTTGTTTTTTATAGTTGTTGGATTGCCGCGGTATTGTATAGACGAAGCACCGCTGGTTTTAACGATAAGGCTTTTTAACACATTTATTTTGCTCTCGCCGGCACCTG
Organism: Mucilaginibacter sp.; assembly: GCA_039918195.1. Classification (GTDB taxonomy): domain Bacteria; phylum Bacteroidota; class Bacteroidia; order Sphingobacteriales; family Sphingobacteriaceae; genus Mucilaginibacter. Next base: position 1,870 of record JBDSIC010000091.1, on the reverse strand, counting down.
ATGTTTCAATATTATAGTTGCTTACTACAAAGTCAAGCGCGTCTATCTTGCCGGTTCCGCTTATTTCAATATCGTGCGATGTAGCTTGCCCCCTTAATGCGATCTCTGTAGCGCCATTGGCCTCGGTATGTACTTTGGCCGCGTTAAGGTCTAAATTAACCTTGCCCGCACCTGATAATGATATATCAAAGTTTTGAGCTATGAGTTTCCCGTCTGATATAAATTCCACCGCGCCCGTACCTTCAATTTTTTCGAGGTTGCGCACGCCTATTACTATGTTGATGTTACCTTCGGTACAAATATTTTCTTCGGGTTTTATTTTTAAGGTACCACCGCTTACGCTGGTTTTAATATCACCCAGCAAGTTATCATCAGTGGTTAAGGTAACCGATAGCGAGCTATCCTGTTTTAAGGTAACCTTGCAGCCCCCGCTTACTTCTATCTTGGTGAAATCGTCAACCTTGCGTGTATCGGTGGCCATGGTGCCCGAACCGTTTTTGCACGACATATTGCATGATGATAATGCGCTTATCGCTATAACCGCGGCAGCTAATGTGATATAAAAGGTCTGTTTCATTTGGAGTAGTTTTTTGTTTTAGATGTTAATAGTTAGTTTGAAGTTACGATAAAAAAAAGAAAAGCCATCATTTTATACATTGATGGCTCTCGCAGGATATATGATGGACTTTTGCAAGTAATTGACTAAAGGATGGCCAGGTCGTTACCGGTGTTAAGTGCGGGGCCTGAGTTTCTAACAACCCTTGAGTAACCGGCTGCAAGATTAGTGTAGTTAACACTTGTTGAGCGGCCGTAAGTTAATTCGTAATCGTTTACTTCACCGCTAAGGTCGGCTTTGGCAGTATCATTTACCGTGATGTTAACACTGTAAGCTGCCAGTTTTAATTGTGCCGAAGCGTTGTTGTTTAATTGTACATCAAGGTTGATGGCTGAAAATTCGCCGAATGATTTAACCGAAGCGTTGTCATAAACTGTTATCGAGCGAAGGTCGGCGGCAGTTACCCAAACTACTAGTTTCTTATCGGTGTATGAGGTGATACGCAGCAAACCGTTTTGGCTTTGTACTAAAGCGTTGTCGGCATAGTAGCTGTTGTAAACCTTAACCTGGTCGGCACTGCCGGCAGATACGAACAGCTCCACGTTGCCCCTAACTTCTATTTTGCTGATGTTGCTTACACCGGTTAATACGGTTGCGGCATTGCTATCTGTGCCGTTTGCTTTTGATGTGGTTACTGTACCTGCTACTAATGAACAGATGGTTGCGATGGTGATTATGATTGTTTTCATGATTATAAAATTGTGACAGTTAATTATTTGTGTGTTTTATGTTTTCTATTTTTTAAATACATCCATAAGACCACCACCTGCCACCAAACGTTACAGCAACATTGCCCCTAATAGGCGTACCGCCCGTAATTCTCGGCGAATGGGTGAAATTCATCGGCGAGATGTCTGAATCAGAATTTACAGAATTTTAAAATTAGCAGAATTTATATCCGGCGTCTTAGCAAGCGGGTTATTGTCTGAACCAGAATTTAAAGAATTTTTAGAATGGGCAGAATTTTATCCGGCTGTATTCTGTAAATTCTTAAATTCTTTAAATTCCGGTTCAGATAATTGGTGCCAAATTTTTGACAGTGGTGCAGGGTGGTGCGGGTGGTGCAGGGTGGTGCGGGGTGGTGCAGGTGGTGCACCCTACCTGCACCGCACCACTTATAGATAATACCGTTCCCCGTCGGCTTTTACCCTGCCGCTATCGAGTAATGCACGTATGGCTTCTATCTTTTGGTTATCGTTTCCTTTTTTGATGGATGTTACCAGGGCAGTAAGCCCAAGCGGTTCGATGCTGATC
>JBDSIC010000090.1:0-3654 GCA_039918195.1 Mucilaginibacter sp. | reverse complement strand
ACTCCAACCTGAACAATTTTTTGGCGTATCCACGCATCTCCAAAGATTCTGTTAATAGTGTGCCTTACCGCCCAATGTTCCAAATGGACGCGTTACAAAGCAGTGGTGTGGGTATTGGTGTAAGCAGTTATTACGGTACCGGCCTGTCCAGCGGGATACAGGGTATGTTCAGCGATATACTGGGCCAGCAAAAAATATACGCCGCCGCCGCGGTTAACGGGCAGATATATGATTTTGGCGCGCAGGTGGCTTACATCAACCAAAAAAGCCGGTGGGATAAAGGCATCAGCGTTTCGCACATACCATTCCAGTTTGGATTTTACAACCGCACTGTTACCAATACTACGTCTGAAGGTAACCCGGCCTATATTATAACCGATGATAGTTATATTGTGCGGAACTTTGAGGATGCCGTAAATATTTTCACGTCCTACCCTATTTCGCGTATCAGCCGCGTGCAATTTGGGACCGGGGCGTCCTATAATTCGTACCGCACCGACCGTTACAGCGACAGTAGTTTGTATGTCCCCGCGTTAGAGCGTTCGACTTATTTGGGCAGCGACCGGAAAAAAGTAAATAATACTGAAGCGGCAAATGTATTAGGCTTCAATTTAAACTCTTATACATTACTCAGGGCAAATGTCGCGCTGATAGGCGACAATTCATTTTTTGGCGTAACCGCGCCACTCAACGGGTTCAGGTATCATATAGAGGCTGAATATATTTTTGGCTCCTTTAAATTCTTCTCACCCATTATCGACCTGCGGAAATATGTACGGGTGGCACCGGTAACCTTCGCCGCGCGTTTATATGGCACCGGGCGTTTTGGCAAGGCCAATAGCCTGTACCCTTTATATGTAGGCTACCCGTTCCTGATAAGGGGTTACGAGGCGCAAAGTTTTTATAGTTCAGGTAAGGCCATTACCAATGGTTTTGGTATAGACCAACTATCGGGCAGCAGGATAGCCGTAGCCAACTTTGAGGTAAGGCTGCCATTTACGGGTCCCGAAAAACTGGCGCAAATTAAATCGGGCTTTTTATTTACCGACCTCAATTTATTTTTTGATGCCGGTTTAGCCTGGAACGCCGGCAATGTGATCAAACTGCAAAAAGGCCCTGATTATATAGGCCAGGGTCCTGTGTTAGATAATAATAACAATCCTGTTGTGGACAAGGACGGCAATCCGGTACTGGAAGCCAAGTATGACCAGAACCAGCGGGTGCCGGCACTTAGCGCGGGCATATCGTTGCGGGTAAACTTTTTTGGCGCGTTTATACTGGAACCATACTTCGCCATACCGCTTAACCGTACAGATGTAAAGAAACCGGTATTTGGCCTGACCTTTGCACCGGGATGGTAAGAGCCTCACCTAATCCGATAGCTATCGGATCCTCTCCAAAGGAGAGGACTTTAAAAAAATCAATATGCTGAAAGGGAAATTTATAATATTATCCATTTTATTAAGCTGTACCCTGCTGCATGGCTACGCGCAGGATACTGTCAAGGCAAAAAATATCGACGGAAGTTTGATATTGCCGGCAAAAAGCGTGTTAGATAATTTGGCTTCAGCACCAAATTTTTCGGCTTTTTATAGGTTGATAAAAGTTTCGGGGGTATTTAATAATGTTGGCACTTCGCCTGTTACCATTTTAGCGCCTGCAAACAAAGCCTTTGCCAAATTGCCGCCGGGTCAGTTAGATACCCTTATAAAACCCGAAAATAGTGCGGCACTAACCGCATTTGTAAATAATCACCTGCTGGCAGGTAAAATAACATCGGCCAATATTGCGCAGCAGATCAAGCTAAACAACGGCACGGCAACGCTTACTACATTAGCGGGCAATAAGCTAACTGCTAAAATTGATGCCAACCGTAATATTCTGCTTACCGATATTAACGGCAACCAAAGTGTAATAAGCCGTTTTGATATTGCCGTGCAAAATGGTTTGATGCATGTAGTTACTGGAGTGCTGACACCTGCTCCTTAACCGGATGTTCTTTCGAACGTAGAGAGAAATCTTATACGATATGCGTGGGTCGCCTCACCCATGTAAGGCAGTAGAATTTGCAACGCTTTTGCTACCTTCTCCATTGGAGAGGGTTTGTACAGTTCCTGCTACTGAAGAAACGTTAATGGGTGAGGCTAAAGATAGCTGAACATTTATATGACATTCCGTTAATAATAGGCGCACCATTTTAACAAACCATACGTTAACCTATTACGTAATTTACTATATGAAAAAGTTAATCATTGCCATACTATTAATGAGTGCTGTTTCGGCCATAAGCTGCCAGAACAGTAACGGCCAAACCGATAAAAAGAAAGCCAAAGAGATAACCGCCGCCCAAAAAACCGACTGGAAAAAGAAACTTACCCCCAATCAATACCATATTATGGTTGAGCAGGGTACCGAACCGCCCTATAAAAATGCCTATTACGATAACCACGAAAAGGGTATTTATGTAAGTGCTGCTACCGGTGAGGTATTGTTTACATCGGCTGATAAGTACGATAGCGGTACCGGCTGGCCGAGCTTTGTTAAACCCGTTGACATGAGCAAAATTGCCATAGTAAAAGATTACAGCTTCGGCAGCGTACGCGAAGAAGTGGTTGAAAAAAGTACCGGTTTGCACTTAGGCCACGTATTCGATGATGGTCCTGAAGACCGCGGCGGCAAAAGATACTGTATGAACTCAGGCGCGCTGAAGTTCATTAAGAAATAATAACACTCGCTGTGTATAAAGAGAAAGCCTCTTCAGGAAACTGAACGAGGCTTTTTCATTGGTAGTAGTTATAGTAGTATTTATATATACATTTAACCATGCCGCCTATGTGACACGGGATGCGGAGCATCTTAAGACAGCAAAATTCTCGGCTACTTAAAAAGTAACCGCCCTGCGTGCTGAACTTAACGACGGGCGCAGCTGCGGGCGCGTACGGGTATTGCTTTCCAGGTTTAAAGCACCGGTTAGGTCTATCCACTCATTATTTACCGCCCTTATCAGTTTTTCTTTTTGCGGGCGGGTAAAAGTGCTCACATATTTAAAACGGTCCATCGCCATATCTTCCGAATTTATCTCTTCAAAATAAACAAGACGGTTCAATTGCTGCGCGCTGTCGAAAAAAAGCGTTGGCATTTGTTTGTAAAAATCCAGTGTTTTTAGCAAATCGGAGCATAGGCCAACGTGTAAATTGTTGCGGTTTCTGTCTGTAATGATATAAATAAAGCGTTTCATGATAATAAAATTTGCTGTTTAAAAAATAATTACTAATTTTATGAGCATAAAAATACTAACTATTTTAGCAAATCCAAATTTTTATGTCAATTATTTCATCAAATATTAAATTCCTTCGCAAAAAGAAGGGATTAACCCAGCAACAGTTTGCAGATCAGGTGGGTATAAAACGGTCGCTTGTAGGTGCCTACGAGGAACAAAGGGCCGAGCCAAAGTATGATTTGCTAAAAACCTTGGCAATATTCTTTGATATCAGCATTGATGACTTTATTAATGAAACCATTGATGAGAAATGGGCGCCAAAACCAAAAGGCAACCCGGCCAACCTGCGTGTGCTGAGTATATCGGTAGATAAGGACGATAACGAGAATATAGAGATGGTGCCTTTAAAGGCCAGTGCCGGTTACTTAAACGGT
>JBDSIC010000089.1:0-3696 GCA_039918195.1 Mucilaginibacter sp. | reverse complement strand
ATGGTGGTAGGAACCAGTATAGCAACCTGCTTGCTGTCGGCCACTGCCTTAAAGGCGGCTCGTATGGCTACCTCGGTTTTGCCGAAACCTACGTCACCGCAAATCAGCCTGTCCATAGGGTGCGGCGATTCCATGTCCTTTTTAAAGTCGGCGGTGGCTTTTTCCTGGTCGGGGGTATCCTCATATAAAAAGGAAGCCTCCAGTTCGGTTTGCAAATAGCTATCGGGCGAGAAGGCATTACCATCCTGCGCCTTACGTACGGCGTAAAGCTGTATCAGGTCGCGGGCTATGTCTTTAACTTTTTTTTTTGTGGTTTTCTTCAGGCGCTCCCAGGTATCGGTCCCTAACTTGTTCATGCGGGGCACGGTACCCTCTTTGCCGCTATATTTTGATATGCGGTTTAGCGAGTTGATGTTCACATACAGCAGATCGTTATCGGCATAAACCAGCCGTATCATTTCCTGCTGTTTGCCTGATACCTCCACTTTTTCCAGCCCGGCATATTTGCCTATGCCGTGGTCAATATGGGTTACGTAATCGCCGGGCTTTAACTCGCGCAGTTCCTTCAGCGTAATGGCTTGCGAACGCTGGTAGCCTTTTTTAAGCTTATACTTATAATAACGGTCAAATATCTGGTGATCGGTGTAGCAGGCTATCTTTTGTTGGTGGTCAATAAAACCTTCGCGCAAGCCAATGCTTACCGGGGTAAATTTTATGGTTTTGTCCAGGTCATCCAAAATGGCATAAAGCCTTTCTATCTGCCGGGCCGAATCGGTGACAATGTAATTCTCTATCTTATCCGCCTCGTTATTTTTGAGGTTATGTATCAGCAGCGTAAAATCCTTGTTGAACGATGGCTGTGGCCGCATATCAAAATGGATACTGTCGTCAGCATTATAAAAAAACTGCTTGCCAAACTCTACCACCGGGAAATCACTTAGCTGGTCGGCTATCAGTTTTTCGTCGGTAAAGCCAAATTTGGGGTCTATCCAGTCGGGGTTTTGGTTTTTCTCATCTGCGGATAAAGCCTTCCACAACTGTGTTGCTTTTTTAAAGCCGCTTTGTATAATGTCCAGCGTAAACTGTACATCCTTTATCCAAACCTGTGTGCCGGGTTCAACGTATTCCAGCAGAGATATATTACTTTCAGTTAAAAATTTGGATTGTACATTAGGTACTATCGTGATGCTCTTCACCTGCTCCACGGATAACTGGCTCTCTATCTCGAACGTGCGGATAGATTCGATATGGTCGCCAAAAAACTCCACCCGGTAGGGCAGGTTATGCGAGAAAGAAAAAATATCGACAATGCCGCCGCGTACCGAGAACTGCCCTGGCTCATACACAAAATCAACCCGCTCAAAATCATACTCAATTAAAAACTCATTGATGAATTCGATACTGAGGTTATTACCTACGGATATTTCGAGTGTATTTTTTTCGAGTGATGCGCGGTCAATTACCTTTTCGGCCAATGCTTCAGGATAGGTAACGATCAGCTGCCCATATTCGGATGTATGGTTTAGCTCATTCAGCACTTCGGCGCGTGCCAGTACATTGCTGCTGTCGGGCTGGGTAAATTCAAAGGGTTTACGGTACGATGAAGGGAATAAAAGAATTTCCTTTCCGGTAAGGCTTTCCAGGTCGGCCTGAAAATAAGAGGCTTCTTCACGCTCGGGCAGCACGAATATCATGTGCCTGTGCTGCAAAAAATACAATGCTACCGCCATGGCCGCATCACCCGATCCGACCAAACCACGAAGCTGTATTCTTGGCGCCTTCTTAGCATTTAAAGCCGAAGCCAATGCTGTGATCCGGCTATCAGCTTTATAACGCTCTAATATATCACGGATGTTCAAAACTGCGGTAAATATACCTCAAAAAAGCCATTTTTAACTATGTGAAGGCAAATTGTGACAATGTGTTCAAACAAAACAACTATAAAAATCCTTTTAATGGTATTGCAATTACTAACTTAGTATTAGCAATTATAATTCACCTGACTTTAATACTTTAATAAAAATGAAGAACGCATTATTATCCGGATTAATAATTGGTATTTGCAGCGGCTTGTGGTTGTTCATCATGTACCAAATGGGCTACGGGCTCGAAAACTCAAAGGTTTCGCCTTTTGAATATATCTCGGTATTGATACCTATAATTGGATTGCTGATAGCTATAAAGGATTACCGTGATAACTACCTTGGCGGTAACATGGGGTTTTTAGAGGCTTTGGTGCAAAGCTTTAAAATATTAATATTAGGAGGCGTAGTATCTATATTTGCCGGCATAGTTTATATTAACTGGGTTTCCGAAGCTAATAACTTCCAGAATTTCTCAGGCAGGATGTTTGGCGCTCTGCTGGTTGGCTTATTAACTGCTTTAGGCGTATCTTTGTTATATACAACAAAGAGCAATAAAGTTGATTAAGAAATTCATCACAAAAAACTTTGAACTTATATTTTGGGTTGCCGCGCTAATAGCCCTTGCTGTTACCAATCCGGCTGTAGAAACCCATTTTAGCTTATGCCCCTTAAAAATGGCAGGTATAAGCTGGTGCCCGGGCTGCGGACTGGGCCATGCTATTTCGTGGCTGTTCAGGGGCGATATTAAACATTCTTTTCAAGCGCATTGGCTGGGTATACCCGCTTTATTAATTATCGCCTGGCGCATATATTCGCTTATAAAAAACCAGGACAGGCATTTCCATACTTTTCTTAAAAATTAATTCACCGTTAAAAGTACCGTGCTTACCGACTTGTTTAAATAGCTAACCAGATTTCTATTGTGCGCGTTTTGGGTTAGTTATACTTTTATATCATTAATTAACGACAACACACTAAAACACTAAAACCATGTACGCACATAACGACCCTTTTTACGCTTTTTCAGGTATCACTACCGAAGAAATGACATTTTTAAACCAGGCAACAACCGAGCTTGATGAGCAGCAAAAAACCAGGTTTTTTTCTATCTATTCCAGCAAAAGAAAAAACCCGCAGGATGTATTGCTGGTAACCCTTATAGGCTTATTAGGCTTTGCAGGTATCCAGCGTTTTTTACTGGGCCAGATAGGTATGGGTCTACTGTACTTTTTCACCGGCGGTTTGTGCCTTATAGGTACCATTGTTGATATAGTAAACTACAAAAGCTTAACTGACGACTTTAACCGCAAAATGGCTTACGAAAGTTTCCAGTTAACCAAAATGTATAAATAAACTTACCTCCTCACTATATAAAAAATGGCCGAGCCGGGAAATATTCCCTGCCCGGCCATTTTTATTTAATTAATGCCGGTTCATATTTGGCGGTGGATTAACTAACTTCGGGGTTATGAAGTTGTCGCAGTTAACCGATTATTTGGAAAGCCTGGCCCCGCTGGCCTACCAGGAAGATTATGATAATGCCGGCCTGATTGTAGGCAGGCCCGATAAGGAAGTGAGCCAGGCGCTGGTATCGCTTGATTGTACCGAAGCCGTGATTGATGAGGCCATTGCCACGGATTGCGGGGTGATCATATCGCATCATCCCATCGTATTTAAAGGGATCAAAAGGTTTAACGGCAATACTTATGTAGAGCGGGTTGTTGAAAAGGCGATTAAGCATGATATTGCCATTTATGCCATCCACACTAATTTAGATAATATAGCCGATGGCGTTAACGCCCGCATTTGCGAAACGTTAGGTTTAACAAAC
>JBDSIC010000088.1:0-5192 GCA_039918195.1 Mucilaginibacter sp. | reverse complement strand
CGAATCCGGGTCTTACCGCCCTCGTTTAGTTTTAGCTGCATATCCTGCAGGCGCACGGGGTCGCCGTCCTGCCCAAGCAGTTGCAGGGCTATTTCGGTATTTTCTTTGCCGTTTTTTGTAGCTGTTTTGCTACCTGCATTTACCAGCCAGCCGTTTACATCGGCCTTGCCTATGTATAAAGGGCGCCTAAAAAAGCAGGCTTCGCCCAAATTTTGCAGCCAGTTGGTGTAGGCGCGCAGGGTGTAGCTGCCTTCGGCTACCAATACACTGTCAAGCGCTATCTGCCCCCAGCTTACGCCCAGCAGTGCCGGCATCGACTGCCGCAGCACCACTTTGCCGGTATCGTTCACCAGTTCGGTATACAATAAGCCGCTTTGTACCGAGCCTTCCAAACTGCCGTTTAGTATATAGGCTTTTAGCCAGATGGTGTCGCTATTGTTATAATAGGGCTTATCAATATGCAGGTATACCTTTTCTACCGGCATCCGCACGGCGAAACTGTCAATGGTATTTACTAACGTGCTTACCGACTGGCCATATGACTGAAAGCTGATGAAAGTAATACTGAAAAGGAATAAAAAGCGGGCTGTTTTCACACTATAAGGCAATGGTTGCCCGCTAATATAAAACTATTCGGGCAAAGTTATCCTTATAAATTTAGGTACGCATAAATCAACATTCTGGTATGATTTGAATATATCGCCGCTTACCGAGTAGCCTATCAGCAGCCTTTTATCGGCACCGGTAAATTGCGGGTGACCAAGCGCCAAATAACTATTGTCAGCATCGGGTGTGGTATATAGTCTTACCTCATCTGTATACGGGCCTTCCGGTTTATCAGCTCTAAACATCAGGATATCTTTGGAAAAGAAATTGCGCTGTGTAACCATATAGTATCGGCCATTCCTGTTTATAATAGTAGGCAGCGTAACATATTTGGGTACAGTTATCGGCTTTGCATTATCCATAACTTTTGTCCAGGTTGTGCCACCAGCAAAAAACTCCCACGGTTGTTCGGCCCGTCCAAAAGCAGTACGTGCCAGGTAAAGTTTAGTTTCCCAGCCATTATCCCATTGTCCAAATATATAGTTGTAGCCACCGTCGGCAAATGCCCTGTCACCGTAACTTATTTTGTTACGATAAGGGATGTCTATCAATTTTATATATTTCAGGTCGGGTAACGAAATGACCGCGGCTTTGTCCGCAAGGTGTTCCCAACCATCTTTAACTTTACTAAGTTCCATCAAAGTAATATAAAGCCTGTTACCGTCAACAAAGCCATGCCTTGTCCAGTAAAAATGGCCGGGTATTGATGGTATAAACAGCGCTTTGGGCTTTGTGGGGCTACCGCCATACATCGAAAAAAACTTACTTCCTTCCTGTATCATCACGGCATTATTTATAAATGCCAGCTTACTGTTCTGTATGCGTTTCCTGTCGGGAGTTACCTCGCCCACAAACGAATCGCCAAACAACCATACCGTACGCCCGTCGGGCAGTAATATAGATTGCGCGCCGTCACCGCTGTTCCACCCGCTTGAGCGGGTAAAGTAGCCCTGGTATTCAGCATCAGGTTGCGGGTTGGGGTTGTAGTTTCTCAGGTCGGGTTTAAGTACGGCGTTAGTTGTTAATGCCGCCCTATCATTATCAACATTTACAACAGGCGCGACAGCAGTTTTTTTACACCCTGCCGCCAGTATCAATATAAACAGTAAATAAATATGGAGTTTCAGGATTCTCATAACTAAAAATTGGTTTAGTGCTGCAATTTAATAAACTTGTGTATACAACCGAAAAAATAAATGTATCAATAACGTTATAGTCACATCATTAAAAACAATCGATATTTATATGTTTATTTGCCGCACCATTATAACCTTAACTTATTACCAATTAAAACCGTCCTTTTATGAAGAAATTACTACTTGTACCGATAGTGCTGTTTGTTGCTTTGCAAGGCTGCAAAAAAACCGATGTCATCCCTGCTGAAAATAACACTGCCGCCAAACTGGAAACGCTTGCCGATGCCGCATTTAAAATTTCGAACGTTTTGGGCGATAATATGGTGATACAGCGCGATAAGCCATTTACCATATGGGGCAAAGCGCCCGCCGGCGTGCAGGTTGGCGCACGCACAAGCTGGAACAACAAATTATTGACTACCACAACAGATAATAACGGCGACTGGAAAATTATAATACCCTCAGCGCCGGCAAACGCCACACCCCAAACCATTTGGTGCGGCACCGATGTAAAAACGCCCGTTATTTTTAAAAATATACTCATCGGCGATGTTTGGTTTGCCTCGGGCCAGTCAAACATGAGTATGCCGGTTGACTCTACCGGGCCGTGGTTCGGTTTCCAGGGCGTGGTAAATTACCCGGCCGAAATTGCGGCTGCCAACTATCCCAACATCCGGTCGATGGATATACTGACCTTTAACGAGGATACGCCGCAGGATATGGTGAAAAAGCAAGCCCCCTGGGTTGTTTGCACACCAACAGCAGTAAAAAAATTCAGCGCGGTGGCCTACTTTTTTGCCCGCAAGCTGCACCTCGACCTTAAAGTGCCTATCGGGCTGGTGGTATCTTCAGCCGGGGGAACTTACTGCGAAGCCTGGACCAGCAAGGCCACTATGGAAGCCGACCCGCTGTTAAAATCGTATTACTTAAACAATGCGCCCTCGGGCAAATTGTATAATGGCATGGTACACCCTTTCCGCAACCTTTCTATCAAAGGGTTTATATGGTACCAGGGCGAAGCTAATAAACACGACCTGCCTACAAGCAATTACACCGCGCTGAATACCGCCATGATAAAAAGCTGGCGCACGGTTTTTAACCAGGGCGACCTGCCGTTTTACTATGTGCAGATGACTGCACTGTCTGAAGATTTTTGGGTTACCGACCCTACTTTGTATGATTACGCATTGTTTAAGGAGTCGCAGGCAGAGATACGCGATAAAGTGCCTAATTCGGGCATGGCTATTACTATGGATGTGGGCGAGGTAGTTAATATACACCCGCGGGATAAGCGCCCGGTAGGCGAGCGTTTGGCGGCGCTGGCGTTAAACAAAACCTATAAAATGAATGTGCCTTGTGTAGGGCCGCAGGCTGTTTCGGGTTCTATAAATAACCGCACCATTACGGTAAATTTTGCGCCCGGCACCGCTACCGGGCTTACCACCAAAAATAATAAGCCTTTGATACAGTTTTTTTATGTTGCCGGCGCCGATAAAAAATTCAGGCCGGGCAAAGCGGTTATCAGCGGCGAAAAAATTGTGGTTACCGCATCGGCAGATACCCCGCTGCCAATACTATCGGTACGGTATGCCTTTACCAACATAGCCATAACTAACCTGCAAAATGCTGCCGGTTTACCGGCGGAGCCATTTAGGTACGATAAGTGGAAGTAATATATAGAGCTTTGACAACTTTTAAAAAAGTTGTCAAAGCTAATTGTTTAACTGTTTACGCAGTTCTACCTGTACCTTCCTGAAAAACGGCATTACTTTGGTATTTTGACTGCGCACTGCTATTACCCCGATAATATTGTTCTTACGGTCTACCCAGGGCGTAAAGCCAAACAGGCCGGGGGAAGTGTTCACCTGCTCCTCGCCTTTCCCCTGTATTATCCAGTTGCCTATGCCATAACGCGCATCGGGCTGGCCGGGATATAGTTTTTTATATTGATTAAAAGGGCTATAGCCTATTTCGGCATCCAGGGTTTGATCGGCAAGCATGGCGTTTACAGCCTTCTCAGATAGCACCCTTTTGCCGTTGTACATCCCTTTATGCAGCAGCATCTGCAAAAACTTCAGGTAATCGCCTGCACAGCTGAACGCGCCACCTGCCAAACGCGGCACCCTGCCTATACGCATCCCGGCAAAAAAAGTGTTATCCATATCCAGCGGACCGGTTATCTTTTCTTTGAACAGATCGTTAAAACTTTTCCCGCTCACCACTTCGGCAACACGGCCGGCCACCTGCATGGATAGCCCGCCGTAGTTTAACTGGGCGCCGGGCTTGGCTATCATCTTCGTTTTGGCTATTTCGTCTGCCATTTCGGCGTAGGTTTGCTTCCCGTCGCTCATGATCTCGTCTACACTATGTTTACCCGCAGGCAGGCCACTGGTGTGGCTGTAGCATTGGCGGATAGTAATGCCGGCCTTATCGCCTGTAAACGACGGAATATACTTACTCACCCTATCATCAAGCGACAGCTTACCCTCGTCAACCATCGCCATAATAACTGCCGCCGAGTACCATTTGGAAGCCGATGCTATCAGCACCTGCTTATCGGGGCTAAAGCTGCCGTAGGACTTGCTGAACACCTGCTTATCATCCTTCATAATGATCATGGTTACCCCGCCGCCCTGGCCGGCAATGGCGGGCGCGCCGGCATCAAACAGGCTATCGAGCGAGCCTGTTTGTGCTTTGGCGAAAAAGCTAACGCCTGCCAGGGCAAGCGTTAGCAGAATATTGCGGGCAATCATTCCTTATCTTTTTTATAGTTTTTAAGGGCCTGTATTTTTGCTTTTACCACCTCCTCATATTTCTCGTGCTGCTCTTGGGTAAGTATGGCCTTTAGCTTTTTATCCTTCTCGCCCATAATTGACTTTGCTTTGCGCATCCGCGAAAACCGGCTATCATCCGATTGGATAATTGGCTGCATTTTTTGCGCATACTCCAGGTTCAGTTTGCTAACCTGCGCGTATTGGGTATCGGTTAGGTTAAGCTCGTCCTTCATCATTTTATTTTGCATGTCGGCACGTTGCTGCGGAGTGGTGTTCTTAAACATCTCTTTACCGTCTGTTTGCGCATGTACGGCAATAGGGGCAATAATTATCATAGCAAAGGCCAGCGCCCCTGCTATAATTGTTGATCGTACTATTTTCATTGTTTGCTTTTTATTTTGATTTACCATTGTATTGTATAACTGCTGCTTCCGCTTATTTCCAGTTGGGCCTTGCCATCGCCTAAAAAGGTAATGGTTCCGTTACGGCTGAACGAACCGCCTGTTGAGGCCGTACCTTCTACCTTAACACTTGCCGTACCCGACAATATTTTCCGGGTGGCTTTATCAACGGTTAAGTTACTGGTTGTAATAGTTGTTGTAGTAGTAAAGTTACGTGTTTTTCTCACTTTTGATTGCTGCGTACCATTACGGGTATACGTTTGGCTCATGGTAAG
>JBDSIC010000087.1:0-6049 GCA_039918195.1 Mucilaginibacter sp. | reverse complement strand
AATTACATAATTCAATATGCGCTCGCCGGCCTGGGCAATGGTTTCCTGCCCTTCTATGATAGTACCGCAGTTAATGTCAATAATATCAGGCATGGTGTTATAAAGCCGGGTATTGGTAGATAGCTTGATAACAGGCGCTACCGGGTTGCCGGTAGGTGTGCCCAGCCCCGTGGTAAACAAAACTATGTTGGCGCCTGATGCTACTTCGGCGGTTGTGCTTTCGACATCGCTGCCGGGGGTGCATAATAAATTCAACCCGCTTTTGGTTACTTTTTGGGGATAGTCGAGTACATCGGCAACAGGCGAATTGCCTGCTTTTTTTGCAGCCCCGGCAGATTTAATGGCATCCGTAATCAAGCCATCTTTAATGTTACCGGGGGATGGATTGGCGTAAAAACCCGAGCCATCCGCTTCGGCGCGGGCATTATAGGTTCGCATCAGGTGCATAAACTTCAGCGCGGTATCTTCATCAACACACCTGTCGCTCATTTCCTGCTCAACACCGCATAGTTCAGGAAACTCGGCGAGTATTACGCTGCCGCCCATGGCCACCAGCATATCAGATACGTAACCTACGGCGGGGTTAGCCGAAATGCCCGAGAACCCATCAGAACCACCGCACTCCAAACCGATACACAGTTTTGATAAAGGCGCGGGCCGCCGTTCCATTTTATCAATGCTCATTAAACCGGCAAAGGTTTGTTTTAAAGCCTGCTGCAATAATTTGCTTTCGGTGCCTATTTTTTGTTGTTCGAGTACTATTAGCGGCTTATTAAATAAGAGGTCGCGTTTTTTTATTTCCTCCTCTAATATACTTACCTGGGCATGCTGACAACCTAAGCTGAGTATTGTAGCGCCTGCTACATTGGGGTGGGTTATGTAGCCCGCTATTAATCCGCATAAGGCATCCGAATCTATCCGCGTGCCTCCGCAGCCCATATCGTGGTTCAGGAATTTTATACCGTCCACGTTGGCAAATAATTTATTCGATCGTGTTTCGGGTCCTGCCTGTAGCTCTGTATTCAATATTTCTTCTACCGACTTACCCGCTTTATAAAGGCTGATAAGTTCTTCAACTTCTGTTTCGTAGGTTTTGGCCTGCTTAAAGCCAAGCTTTTCAACCAGTGCTTCCTTTAACACCTCTACATTGCGGTTCTCGCAGAATACGAGCGGCACAACTATCCAATAATTGGCCGTTCCCACCGAACCATCCGCGCGGTGATAACCTAAAAACGTGCGGTCATCAAACTGCAATGTATCAGGCTTGTGCCAGTCGGTTTTGCGTGCGCCCAATTTAAAATCGCCTGCCGCATGGTGCACGTTATTAACAGTGATGATACTGCCCTGTGCTATATATTCGTCAGCCACCCCTACCAGCACCCCATACATAAATATCTCATCGCCGGTATTCAATGCCTGTATGGTAAACTTATGTTTAGACGGCACACCGGTAGCCAGGCTGAATGTTGCCCCATTAAAATTAATAATAGTACCGGCGGCAAGATCGCTCAGCGCTACCAGTACGTTGTCACGCTGGTGTATCTGCAAAAATGTATGTTTAGAGGCCTGCATGTTATTACCGGTACTTACAAGTTATTCATTATCTGTTTATAAGCGATATAAAATCCCGGCTAATTTAGCAGGAATGATCAAACTTTAGCAGATATCTTCAAATAAATACTTTTATCCAAGAGTTGGACAGCACGCGGACGCATATTATACTCATCGCTTTTACTTCATTCACTTTGAATAGTAACAGGGCCAAGCAAGCCCGACTTTAACAACGGGGAGTTTTTGTTATAGTGGTTGTAAGTTGTAAAGGTATAGCGGCCAATACTGCGTGCTGTACCGTTAACAAGCCAGGCAGGCCATTGCCCGTTAGTTATGCCATCGTCGGGTAGCTGCTCATCGCCTATTAAACGGTTGGGCCATAAATTTGCTACTTCAATCGTCAACTGATTATTATTAGCTTTTACAGTATTTGTTATATCAACCCGCCAAGGCGAGGTCCAGACAACACCTAAATTTTTACCGTTAAGGGTTACTTTGGCCATATTGCATACCTCGCCCAGGTTTAGATATAACCGGTGGCTGCGCTTAATGGGTACTTTAATATCAAATGTTTGCTGATACGATGCCATACCCGAATAGTATTTAATACCGGGTATTTTGCTAACCGACCAATCGGTAAGCTTATCAAATTTAACGCTTGCAGGCCCGCCCCATTTGCTATCGAAACTTACCTGCCATGGCTTATTCAGCGTGGCAATCACCCTACTTGGGGTGAAATTGGCTCGGTTAGATACAAACTTGCTATTACCCGTAAAAACCACGAAAAAGCTTTGCGACGGCTGGAATGTAACAGGTATGGTAATTGTGCCGGTATTGTTAACCGTGTATTGCGGTAGTGGCCTGGTTTGCCCGGTAAGCGGGTCCCACAACTCAGGCGTGCCTTGTATCGGCCTGAAAGCACAGTTAGTTTTGGCCGGGGAGCCTGAGGTATTGGCAACAAAATAAATATCCCACCCGGCAGCAGTTCTGTGCGTGTAGCGTATAGGGCCTGTTGAAGTGAAGTCTTCTGTAAGACTTATCGTTTTTAAAAAGTTAGCGGTGGCCTTATAAGCGACATAAATTTCACCCGGAGTACTAACAGTATATTCACCGCCCCATATTATTTTGCCTGCGCCATAATTGCGCGTGGTGTTTGTTGCAGGCAATATTTTACCTCCCCATAACTCAGCGGCCATATCCTGTATTTCCTTGTCAGATGCAGGGTAACCCGAAAGCCCCGGCGAGCTTACAGGTGGACGGCCAATCACATAAGCGCCATCCTTAACCAGCGACATTATTTTTGCCAGCAGTTTAGGTGTCATGGTTTCAAAATCCGGCAGGATCAACACACTGAAAGACGCGCCGCCGGGGAATATAATACGATGGTCTTTAACACTCGCCTTTAATAACTGTGATGGCGCGCAGGCATCAAAATTATAGCCTTTCCTGTCGGGCATATGCTTATCCCCCTGCACGGCATCAGCCGGCGGACTGAACACATGCGGCGCGCCTTCGGGTATCAAATATAAAATATCGGCAACGGTACGGCCCTGCCTTAATACGTACTGGCACCTTGCTATATATTGATGATAAGCCGACACCCAGGGCCACCACGTTTGGTTACGGTCCCAATGCACGCCGTATGGCCCCATAGTCATGCCGGGGCGCAGGTTATCGTTCAAAAACTGGTGCTGAAAAGTGTGGTACATAAAGTTATTTATCCCCGTAGCAAACGCCCAGTCGCCCTGTGCCTTCATAGAGGCGGGATGCTGCCGCCAGCCTTCATTATCCTGGGCAGTAAAAGCCTCGGCATTAACAACCGGCTGACCGTTAACATGCGCTATCGACGAAGCTTCGATACAGCTGAATGCCGTGTTAAATCCATAATTTTTACTCCAAAATTCGCCCATAGGTATATCACCCACAGCACCCAGTTCCAGATCAGCTGCAGGGTTCATATCATACGGCTCAACCGAAAGCTTGAACCCATGCCGGTGGCTATATTTTTTTACATAACCGGCATAATTTTCAATAACCAGTTCCTGCGAGGTTTGGCGCAGGTCCCATAAAAAGCGTTCGCTTATTTCGGTACTGCCAACCACTACGCCCGAATAAACCGGGTAGTAAGGCAGCGGATCGTAGCCCCGGCGTTTTATAAACTCCTGCCTGAAGTTGGGCGACCAGTTTTGCGCGCCCATTTCCCAGCTATCCATGTGCAGGGTTTTTAAACCACCCGCTTGTTTCCCGTTACTATGTTTTACCAGTTTATCGGTAAAAAAGTTTAGGTGTGCTTTAACGGCAGTAGTATCAAACTTATCCGCCTCGAAGCCTACGCCGGCCAATGGCGCGGGCCGTGTAGCAGCCCCGTTATTACGGCTTACAAAGCGCATAATGGTCCAATGCCCGGCAGGTATTTTCCAGGTAAGCGTGCCATCAGGCTGCATATAGTTTGTTATATTGATTATGGCGCCTTGCGCAACAGCACCGCCACTAACGGTATCATTTGTACCTGGTTTAATGAATGGCTTTACGTTGGGTGTTGAGGAGTATGGAGGCCGGTAATAAAGCGCCTTTTCATCAATGTCGTCTATCTTTTTACTTGGTGCCGGTGTCGGGAAGGCCAGAACAGCCACGTCGGCATAATAGTCCTGCCATATCTTTTGGAGTTTGGGTGTGAAAGCACCGTCGAAATAAGGTTTTTTGGGGGCCGGTACCGGGAGTTTAATATTTTGCTGGCCACCAATTGCTTCTACAGCTACCGATACCAAATGCTGCATAGATTGTTCGGGCTTTACCCAGGGACCACCGCTGCCTGTCCACCCCGGGCCAATACCCAGCGTAATGCTGATGCCCAGCCTTTCGGCTTCCTTCATGGCATAGGCAAACAACTGCTGCCACTCGTCGCTTAAAAAATCAACCTTACCGCGTGGTACGCCTACATTAACTTCCAAAAATACCGCGCTGCCAATACCCGCCCGCTTCATCGACTGCAAGTCTTTGGTTATCCCTTCACGGGATATATTGCCATCCATAAAATACCAGTACACGCCCGGCCTCGCAGATGCCGGCGGATTGATAAAACCTGACCGTATGGTATCAATTTCGGGCACAGGCGCCGCATTAAAAAACAGGCAGCCAAGTATAATACCCGCGGCTATTTTGATTAACCTGTTTTTAAATACTAACATAAGCCACCGCGTTTTACTTTTTCGTTTGAAGTGTTTCCTCTACTATCCTGTTGCCCGGTAATTTTATTAATTTTTATCAATCAATTCGCCTTTTTTATTCATCTTAAGTATCTTGCTTTTAGTTAGTTAAAATACCTGTTCAAACTGCCCCTATCGCTTTAATAAAAGCGGGGGATTTAATTCTAACTATCCTTAATATTATATAATACTTGTTTTCAAAAAGGATTTTCGCCTCTTTTAACATCCTCTATACTCGAATCGCAGAATTGTGAAAGCGTCATTTCCAAGTTACGATTCCAGTGTTCATCGGTTAAAAAAGTCACGGCCTCATGTACCATTGGGTCATCACTCTCGTCCAAATAAACAAACATGAATATTTCACCATCCCTCACCTCTATCGCATAAAAAGGCCGGTTGATTGTCCGGTTCTCTTCTATTAGCATTTCCCGCGCTTCCTGCTGCAATTTCTGCTGGGTAGCATTTGTGCCATAATCAAATATATTACATAAATCTCCGGCAAGGTATAGCAATTCCCGCAAGGTTTTCGGAAACGGTTGCCCGCTGTTATATTGCTGCTCTAACGCCATAATCCCCTCCATCGAAATACCACGGTTTATATATGGACCCCATGTCGGGTTATCCCTAAGGCTGACTAAATATTTTATTTCCATAATTAATTCATTTGTATCGCCAATTCAGGTATTGATGGAATTTTATTGTTCGATAATATCTTAATTTCAATAACCTTACCTGCTGCCGCGAGTTTCTAACGCAAGGGCCGGATATCGCCCAAGCCATATAAAATTAATAAAAATGTTGGTTAATCTAAGTTCGTGTTGTACGTTTCGAGGCGTACACACTGCCTTCATAGTGCCATATCATTTCAAGCGCTGTAATATAACCGGACCTATTAACCCCGCGGCCTGGTATCCGCTGTCAGCATTGTACGGATTGAAATTTATCCATGTTTTCCTGTCGGCTACAGGTAGTTTAGCATCGCCTATCAGCCGGTTTATCCAGGTGTTCACCACTTCTATCTCTAACACGTTTGCGCCTTTTTTTAATGCCGAAGTGATGTTAACGCGGTAAGGGGCTGTCCACACCGGGCCCATATCCTTGCCGTTTAGTTTTACTTTGGCCATTACGGCTACCTTACCCAGGTTAAGGTAAACCGCTTCGCCTTTGTAATCGGCAGCATTAAATGTGGTGCGGTAAACAGCCGTGCCCGAATAGCTTTTTATCCGCTCGTCGGCGGATGTCGACCAGTCTATCAATTTATCAAAGGTAACCGGCGTTTCGGGGCCGCGCAT
>JBDSIC010000086.1:0-4893 GCA_039918195.1 Mucilaginibacter sp. | reverse complement strand
GCAACAGGAGCAACAGGAGCAACAGGGTGCAACACCCTGCAACACCCTGCAACACCCTGCAACACCCTGCAAATTTGGGGCATCAAGTTAAGTTTTACTTTACTGAAGGTGAACTACATTAACCAGGTTGTCATTTCGAACGTAGAGAGAAATCTTATACGCCATGCATAGTTCGCCGCATAGTCGCTCGTATAGGATTTCTCCTCGTGCCTCGTTCGAAATGACATTTTTTTTATTGTAATCTTAAGGTGGAATTACATGGCGTATAAGATTTCTCCTCGTACCTCGTTCGAAATGACATTTTTTTATGGGATACCCCTAATTCTGCCGCACCATTCGCTCAAGCGAGTCGATAAATGTAGGCGAATCGTTAAGGCTCTCAACCAGCTGTACCTCCTGCCCGCCCAGTGCGCGAAACTCGGCCCCGTATTCTTCGGTCACTTCGTACACGGTTTCCAGGCAGTCGGCTACAAATGCGGGGCAAAATACCAGCAGGCGCTTTTTGCCTTCTTTGGCCATTTGCGCTACCACTTCGCTGGTGTAGGGTTGTACCCATGGGTCGCTGCCCAGGCGCGACTGGAAACAAACGGTATAGTTTTCCTGCGGGATATTTAGTTCGGCAGCTATCAGTTTAGCGGTGTGGTATGATTGTGCCGAGTAGCAGAATTTATTTTTATCGGTAAGGGTTTGGCAGCAGTCGTTTACCTTAAGGCAATGGCTGTGGGTATGGTCGGCCTTTTTCAATTGCCTTTGCGGCAGCCCGTGGAAGCTGAACAGGATATGATCGTATGTTTCGGGCTGGTATTTGCGGCCGTTATCGGCAAAGGTCTTTATCATCAGGTCATCATCGTGGAACGAGTTGATGAAGCTGATAGGCGGCGGGGTTGGCCAGTCTTTAACCAAACGCATTACTTTTTCATATACCGATCCTGTACTTGCCGAGGCATATTGCGGGAACATGGGTATTACCTGGATGCTATCCACTAAAGAAGCCTTTAAATTATCTAAAGCCAGCTCAATAGAGGGGTTTTGGTAGCGCATGGCCAGTTCAACCATGTAGCCATCGCCCAGGCGCTGCTGCAAGGCGTCGCGCTGTAAAATGCTGTAATGCTTAAGGGGCGAACCGGTAGTATCGCTCCATATTTCTTTATACAATTTGGCTGATTTTGGTGCCCTGAACGGAACGATAACCCCTTTTACCAAAAAGGTACGCAAGGCAGCATTCACATCTATTACCCGCGGGTCCATCAAAAACTCATCAAGGTAACGGCGCACGTCGGCAGTCGACGGACTGTCAGGTGTGCCCAGGTTAACCAGTAAAATCCCCTTTTTTGCCATGTGGCAAAAGTAATAAAAAACCCGCTATCACCCTGAAGCGAAAACCCCCTAACCCCCTGAAGGGGGAATTTATTGCAAAATGATGATAGGGAATTTCAAAGTTCGGTGTGTTTAAGAAGAAATAAATATCGAACACTGAATGTCAAATGTCGAATGATCAAGTTTTAATTCGGCGTTCAAAATTCAGTGTTCGATATTCGATATTATTTTCTTGTTCTACTCCCCCTTCAGGGGGCTGGGGGGCGATTGCCACAACTTCCACCACGGCGTACCCGGTGAATCGTGATGCTCATAATGATACCCGAAAAAGTAACAGCTAAAAAATGCCGCCACATGGTTGCGGGGCTGGCTTCGCGCGAAGTGCTTGTTGTCGTGCTCGCCTTTATGGGGCAGGTACGTGCCAAAATAAAATAGCTGCAAGGTGCTTAGCAGCGATGGCGCTACCCAAAACAGCAGCAGGTTTGCCTGCGGTATCCATAATTTTAAAACATTAAATATAATAGCCATGATCACCACTTGCCATATAGATAAGTAGTTGCGCATGAACCGGAAGTACCAGGCTGCAAAACCGCCGTTGTGGTAATCAGGGTCATCGGTAGTATGCACATGGTTATGGTGCTGGTGGTGCTTGGTGTATAATTTGGGGTACCAAAACGAGGCATATAAAAAGGTGCAGATAAACCCTATCGCATCATTCAGCTTACGGTTTGGCGATACGGTGCCGTGCATGCTGTCGTGCGCGGTGATGAACAGGCCGGTGTAGAGGTGCATCTGCACTAAAATAAAAAAGTAAGTAAGCGGGTTGGCAAAGTCCACGTCCCATTGCATCAGTAACACAATAGATACCGACCAGCAGGTAAGTACCAGCAGGGCGATGAGTAAACCAATATGTGAGGGCGCTTTATGCATGTGTATTTGTTTACTCACCCCGACCAGCTACGCGGTCGACCCTCTCTGCTGCGCAAAGAGGGTAAAAAAAACCTCTCCCTAATTCATTAAAAGAGAAATCTTAATTTTTCTTCATCTGCATATCTGCACATTTACGCATCTGCACATCTAATACGTTTCCAGCACATCCTTTACCTCCTGCATCAGCCACATGGGGGTAGATGTAGCCCCGGCAATGCCTACGGTATCGCCCGGCGCAAACAGTATTTTATCCAACTCGTTAGATGCGGAAATGAAATAGGTATTGGGGTTATGCTTGCGGCATACCTCGTACAGCACCTTGCCGTTTGATGATTTGCGGCCGGATACGAAAACGATCTTATTAAATTTAGTAACAAAGGCCGGCAGGTCCTTATCCCGGTTTGATACCTGGCGGCAGATGGTGTCATTGGCCTTTACCTCGTAGCCGCGCGATAAAAATTCATCCTTGATGTGGTAGAACTTTTCCATGCTTTTAGTGGTTTGGCTGTACAGGGTAAAGTTTTGCGGCAGTTCCACGTTATCCAGTTCGGCCAGGTCCTGGAAAACCAGGGCCTCGTTATTGGTCTGGCCTTCAAGCCCTATCACTTCGGCATGACCATGCTTGCCAAAAATGAGTATCTTCTCTTTACTGTCAAATGATGTTTTTATGCGGTTTTGCAGCTTTAACACCACCGGGCACGATGCATCTATCAGCGTAATGTTATTGTCTAAAGCAAGCTTGTAGGTTTCGGGCGCTTCGCCGTGGGCACGTATCAGCACCTTTTCGTGGTGCAGTTCTTTCATTTCATCATGGTCGATAATGCGCAGGCCTTTTGCTTTCAGGCGAGATACTTCCTCATCATTATGCACAATATCGCCCAGGCAATATAAATAGCCCTCCTCGTCCAGTATCTCTTCGGCCATATCAATGGCAAACACCACCCCGAAACAAAAGCCGGAATCCTGGTCGATAGTTACCTTTAAATTATACTCTCCCATTGCTGCTGTAAATTTACGGCAAAAACATGATAAACAAACACCTTATATCCAATGCAAAACAACAAAAAATATAAACTGTGTTAAAAGAAATACCGGGGCTACCACGCTTTGCTTCCTAAACTTAAACAGCTCGAACAGGTATAGCATTACCGCGCTAACTAAAAACCAGCATACATAGTTGCTGAAGGGTACTTTATAGCCTTCCCATTGCCACTGGTCAAACTCTACGGCTACCGGTTCTATCAAAAAATCAAGTATCACCAATATTAACGAACCGGCCAAAACGCGGCCAAAAATGGTTTTAAATAAGTACCGCTGCATGGTTACCCCGGTAGCGTATATCAGCAGAAACCAATTTACGCCAATCATCAGCGGTATATCGAACAGTTTAAGGCCCAGCGTTGGGCCGTAGCTGTAGTTGCCAAAAAGCAGGCCGGTATGTACGCCAACCCATTCAGCCCAAAAACCCAGGATGTAGATGAATGCGGCAAAGGCCAAAAAATTATGGTTTAAGCCGTGATGACTGTAAATAATTACCCCCAGCATCAGTAATAAATGAAAAGGGACTATCTGTATAAAAAGATCTTTCGTGTCAGATAGAGAGAAGCCTATAACCCCGACAAAGTGAAACAGGATGATAATTAAAATAAGCAGGCTGTTTTTTGCCGCTATTTTATGTTTTGCCTGCTGGATAGAACTCATACTTGCCTGCCCTTCCAAACAGTGGTTTTGGTTAAGTGTTTTTGTACCGATAAAAAGGCGATGACAACCAGGTTAAACATTTGCAAAGGATGAAGCAGCACATTGATCAAAGCGTTTTGGCCGGCAGACAGGGATATCATGATACGGGTGAGTATGATCAACCCTACCATGAAGAAGATGAGCTGGAAATTAAGCGTCATGATGACGATGAGCGGCCCGGCTACCAGCAGCAGCAGGTAAACAAAAAACCCGGGGATGCTATAATTAAATGCAGCCAAAAAGTTTTTGCCAAAACCGTTTACAGCTTCGCCATAGCTTTTATACATGCGGCAGCTGATCATGCCGTTGGCCAGCAGGGTTTCGCCGTTGTAGTTTTTTGACTTTACACACTTCATTATCTCTACATCCTCCACTATTTTATTTTGCACCATTTTATGCCATTGGTTTTGCCGGTATTTAGGGGCATCAAACAGCATGAACTGGCCGCTGGCGGCAGCTATCAGCGGGTTACGCAACAGGTAAACCAGCCTTAACGGCAGCAAGTTTAACAAAATATAATGCATTAACGGTACAACCGCTTTTTCGCCGAAGGTTGTCATTTGCTGGTTGGTAAACAGGCTTAGCAAGCCTAAGTTACGCAATTGCATACGGTAAACGGCACTGTTAATTAAATCGTTGTAAACTATCTCGTCGGCATCTAAAAACAAAAAGTAATCGCCGGTGGCTTGTTGGGCCAGCTGGTGACAGGCATAATTTTTACCCAGCCAGCCGGCGGGCAGCGCTTCGCCTTTAATAACTGTAAACTGGGGATGAGCGGCGGCAAAATCACTGCAAACGCGGTAGGTGCTGTCGGTAGAGTTATCGTCCAATACCAGTACTTCGTAGTTTTGATAGTTTTGCTGCAGGATGGATTGAAGCAGGGTTATAATATCGTTTTCCTCGTTT
>JBDSIC010000085.1:0-10577 GCA_039918195.1 Mucilaginibacter sp. | reverse complement strand
ATTTTTTAAAGTCCTCTCCTTTGGAGAGGATCCGATAGCTATTGGATTAGGTGAGGCACTTACCTCACCGCTGCAATAGCCTTCCCCAAAGCCATATCATTGCTATTTATAGCTTGATAGTAGTAAGTATCGCCCCATTTAAAACGGGCGGCGTGGGCCTTTAAAAGCGTTTTTATATCTTCTTTAGAGATACGTATCTCGGGCAAGTTCATGTCTTTTACTGATGGTGCGGCGTATTGTATAAAATCAACAAAAGCCTCGTCGCTTACCTGGTAGGTATTAATAAATTGGTCGGCACGGGTAAAGGTGCGCAGCAGGGGCTGCATCCTGTCTATCACATATTCGGCAAACAACTGCTTTTCGCTCAGTTCGCGTATCAGTACCGTGTTTTTGGCACTATCGGCAGGAATAAATACATCGGGCATAATACCGCCGCCGCTAAATACCTTTTTACCAAGCGAGGTGCGGTATGGCGATTGCTTGCTGAAAATACTGTCGTTCAAATTACTTTCTGCCGAAAAAAGCTCGCCTTTGCGCATACGCTCACTCAGCTCATTGCGGTAGTTTTCGACCCCGGCGCTGTACGATTTTTGTATCGAACGTCCCGAAGGGGTATAGTACCGGGCTACGGTTAAATTAACTGCCGAGCCATCATCAAACGGGAATTGCTGCTGTACCAGCCCTTTGCCAAATGAGCGACGGCCAACTATGGTCGCTCGGTCAAGGTCTTGCAGCGCACCCGCCAGTATCTCGCTTGCCGAGGCGGAATATTCGTCTATCAGTAAAGCCAATTTACCTTTTTGAAAAGCGCCCGAATCGGTCGCGAAATAATCGGTGCGCGGTTCGTGTATTCCTTTGGTATAAACTATCAGTTTTCCTGCGGTCAAAAACTCGTCGGCAAGTGCTGTAGCCGTGTTCAGGTAACCGCCGCCATTGCCGCGCAAGTCAAGCACCAGTTTTTTCATGCCCTTTATCTTCAGCTCGGCTAAAGCCTTACGGAAGTCAGCATCTGTGGTAGAAGCGAACTTGCTTATTTTGATATAGCCAATATCACCGGATGCTATATACGCCGCATCCAGGCTGCTTAGTGCAACGTGGCCGGGCTTTAATATAAATTGTTTTTTAACCTGGTAATTGCCGGGTATCAATGCCGAGAAATACAGGGGCATGGATTTGTCGCCCTTTAATACTTTGTCAATAGCTACTTCAGTCAGGCCCGTGCCCGAGAATTTTTTGTCGTTCACCGAAATCACCTTCGCGCCGCCCATTAAGCCTGCTTTAGCTGCCGGGCTGCCCGGGTATATTTGCGTTACCACGAAGGTATCGCGCAGCAAGCGGTATTCGATACCCAAACCGGTGAAGCTGCCTTCCAGCCGCTCATTAACCGCCGTAGCTTGCTGTGGCGGCAGGTAAAGAGAATGCGGATCGAGCTTTTGTAAAAGTTCGTTAACCGTAGCGCCCTCAATACTATCTACGTTCACCGAATCGACATAATTATACTGTACCAGCTGCATTACCTTCGACATTTTGTCGTTCCGCTTCAGCGAGAAGCCGGGCAATTGGCCTGTCAGGTCGTCCTGGCTGATAAAGATACCCAGCAGCACCCCTAAAAAAACAAGTAAGGCCGAACGGAAGATGATGGAAGCAGTTTTTTTCATGTAGCGCTGTGTACAAATATAGGTAATACGCAGTATAAGTGGGTATTATCAGGTTATAGTATTTGATGTTTTTTACCGAATTTTGTTTCATAAAAATGTAATAAAATGGAAGCTACTACCGAGCAGAGTTCGCATTACGACCATTTGGAGCAGATGTCCGTAAAAGAGATACTCCAAAACATTAATACGGAGGACCAAAGTGTACCCAAAGCGGTTGAAAAGGCTTTACCGCAAATAGAGGCGCTTGCTACCATAACTGCTGAAAAGATGAAGCAGGGCGGCAGGCTTTTCTATATAGGCGCAGGTACCAGCGGACGGTTGGGCGTGGTAGATGCATCGGAGTGCCCGCCTACGTTTGGGGTGCCGTTTGATATGGTGGTGGGCATAATTGCCGGCGGCGACGGTGCCATACGCAAGGCGGTTGAATTTGCCGAAGACGACGCGCAGCAAGCCTGGCAGGACCTGGCACAATATAATATTACCGGCAACGACGTATTAGTAGGCATAGCCGCGTCAGGGCGTACACCATACGTTATCGGCGGGTTGGAAGCAGCTAACAAAGCCGGATTAGTAACCGGCTGCATTGTATGCAACAGCGGCAGCCCGGTAGCGGCGGTGGCCCAGTACCCGGTTGAAGTAGTTACCGGTCCCGAGTTTTTAACCGGCTCCACCCGCATGAAGGCCGGTACGGCTCAAAAGCTGGTGCTGAATATGCTTACCACCAGTGTAATGATACAACTGGGGCATGTAAAGGGTAATAAAATGGTTGATATGCAGTTATCAAACCTAAAGCTGATAGACCGCGGCACCCACATGGTAATGGCCGAAACAGGTTTAAGCGAACAGGATGCCGCTGAGTTGTTAAAAAAGTATGGAAGCGTGCGGTTGGCAGTAGATGCTTTTAACAGCGCGGAGTAATAAAGAAAGCGTTACGCTGAACTTGTTTCAGCGTCTCACATGCAAAGTTTGAATGTCCTTTGAGGTGCCGAAACAAGTTCGGCATGACGGAAAAGATTAGATTAGAATTTAGGGTTTAGCATTTAGAATTTAACAGTTTTGCACGAGATAGAACCATATTACCGCTGGCGTGATGACTATGTAGCATCGGAGGACGAGTATTCGCCTTTTTATGCTACGCAATACAGCGAGTTTGAATTTGATAAGCAGATATACAATTACCTGTTGCACCCGCAGTGGGATACCTTCGGCTCCAACACACTGTATTTAAAGGTGATCTATGCTGATTACGAGCGTGGTTATTCCATCATCGAACTGATAGGCGAATGGAACGACGCCATTAACAACGACATTATGTTGATGAAGCGCGAGATGCTGGAACTGATGGTTGACGCGGGTATCAATAAATTTATACTGATAGGCGAGAATGTGCTCAACTTCCATTCGTCGGATGACTGCTATTATGAAGAGTGGTTCCAGGACGTGGAGGATGGCTGGATAACCGGTATCAACTTTCGCGACCATGTGATAGACGAATTTAAACACAACAATATCGACTACTACATCAACTTCGGCGGCGAACTGGATGATTTGGCCTGGCGCGGCTTAAAACCGGTTCAGGTATTTAAGAAGGTAGAGGAGCAACTGACGAAAAGGCTGAGCTAAGAATCAAGAATTAAGAGACAAGAACCAGGAAAGAGTCAATAATTAAGATTTTCATTTAGAATCAAGAATTAAGATGCAAGAACCAAGAATAATAACTGCGTTCGCCACGCGCTCGTCATTACGAGCGTAGCGTGGCAATCTCTTTAAGCTGAGCCGCTATAAAAGTGATGCAAATTAGGTTACATCTTGATTCTTGGCTCTTAACTCTTGATTCTGTCTTTAAACTTGTTTATTGTCGCCCGAATGTATAATCTTGTATAAAATATAATTAACAGCAAAAAAAGAAGTTCAATATAAAAATGGAAGATAAAACAACAAATTACGTTTACGACAGTGTTTTTGTAACAAACGAGGTTGATGCCTCACGTAAATATCTTGCCAATGTATTTATTTGGATGTTTGTGGCACTTGGTATATCTGCAGTTTGTGCATATATTTTTGCCAATGATATTGATCTGCTAAATTTAATCATCAATACAACTACAGGTGGCTTTACTACACTTGGTATGGTTGTAGTTTTTTCACCTTTAGCTTTTTCGTTAGTAATCAATTTCGGCTTCAGCAGAATATCTTACCCTGTTATGGTATTGCTTTTTTTAGCTTATGCCGTAGTCATCGGTATGAGTTTGAGTGTAATATTATTAATTTATACAGCTTCGTCCATTTTTAGCGTATTTATAACAGCGTCACTTTTATTTGGTGTAATGGCAGTTGCGGGATATTATACAACCCAGGACCTTACCAAATTTGGATCAATACTTTATATGTTTTTTATAGGTATTATAATTGCTTCTATTGTGAATTTTTTCTTTGCAAGCGAAACCGTCAGTTACATAATAGCTTACATTGGTGTTGCGGTTTTTGTAGGTTTAACTGCTTATTATATACAAATGTTAAAGCGTATTGGTGCAGGTATTGAGTATGGCGATGCGGCATCAAAAAAACTCGTTATCATAGGCGCATTTACGCTTTATACTACGTTTATAAACCTGTTTTTATCTCTTTTGCGCATATTTGGCCGTAGAAACTAAATAAGATTTATTTTAATAAGGAGCCGCCTCATGCAAATGGAGCGGCTTTTTTTTAAATGATTACAGGCCAATACTAATCTGGAACAGGTGGCGGCAAATCCTTGTTGTAAGCGGCCAATAATTCCGTAAGCGATTTTAGCTTGGTTTTTATCATGGCGGTTTTCATATCATTAATAAAGGGAATCAGGTCGGGCCTTGCCGGGCCCATCATCTCACGTAGAGCCTTTCTTAACCTTCCGAATATGCTAACAGTACGCAACGGCTGGCCGCTAATAAGAAAATGTTCTATCTCATCAACCGAGTAAGTTCCCGGTTGGTAGCTGCGATACCAGGTTATTTTTCCTGTGGCCATTATTTCATAAAACTGGTTAGGGTGATTTAGCTCGGGCACCAATGCCTTTGTTGTAAAAACACGATTTTTATCAGTGAAATACAGTTCCATGTATTTTATGTCTTTTTCCTTTACCTTGGTTATGCCGCTATCGGTAAGCAGCTTTATAGTGCCCTTAAAGCTACCCGCATCAATAAGGTCCGGATAAAACTTAAAGGTGCGGTACAGTACCCGGGTTCGCACCGTGTCGTTTTTGTAAGTTACATACATTGCCTCTACCGTTTGCGCATGGGCGCTAACGATAGTCAAGGAAAGCGCCAGCAATAAAAATATCTTCTTCATGGTTATAATGAGTAAAAAGCGATATAAATCGAACCAATATAAGAACAATTATATTACTGACGAAAGAAGCGACACCTTAAGCAAGATGATTAAACCTTTGGAACTTGTTCAGCTATTTTGGGAAAGTGCGATGCATAAAAGTAAAATACTTAAAATTTACCTTGCCTGATAAATCCGGGTCAAACCCCTTGCACATTAAAACTTTATTATGCACCTTTGTGCTGCTTATGGAGAAAGACGGAGGGATTAGACCCTGCGATGTCTTAGCAACCTGTAACTTTACAAGGTGCTACATTCTACTTAACAAGGCCAATTGGCGCGTTAGGAAAGATAAGCGAAAGTCAACTTCATGCCCGACTTTTCGATATAAGCTGTTTTGGTTTTGGATTTCACAGATTTAATGATGATTTAGTATGATGTGCTATTTCAGCATAACAGTCGGTGTTATTATCCTCAAATCAGTGTAATCAAAAAAATGGATATTAAAAAAGAATTACAAAAACGTATACTGGTTATTGACGGGGCCATGGGCACCATGATACAGCGGTACCAGCTAACCGAGGAAGATTTCCGCGGGGAGCGGTTTCGCGACCATGCCTCGGACCTGAAAGGTAACAACGACCTGCTGAACATCACGCGCCCGGATATCATCAAACAGATACATGCCGAATATTTAGATGCCGGGGCAGATATTATCGAGACCAATACATTTAGTACACAAGTTATTTCGCTGGCCGATTATAATTTGGAAGAGCTGGCTTACGAACTAAGCTATGAAGGCGCCCGTATTGCCCGCGAAGTGGCTGACGAATACAATATAAACAATCCCGCAAAGCCACGCTTTGTAGCCGGTGCTATTGGGCCAACCAACCGCACCGCATCCATATCGCCTGATGTTAACGACCCCGGTTACCGTGCCGTTGATTTCGATATTTTGGCCAATGCCTACTACGACCAGGTACGCGGCCTTGTCGACGGCGGCTCGGACCTGCTGCTTGTTGAAACCATATTTGATACCCTGAATGCCAAGGCGGCGTTATTTGCTATACAACGTTACGCAGAAGAAAGTGGCAAGAGGCTGCCGATAATGATATCGGGAACCATTACGGATGCTTCGGGCCGTACCCTCTCGGGGCAAACGGTGGAGGCTTTCTGGAACTCGATACGCCATGCCAACCTGCTGTCGGTTGGGCTTAACTGTGCTTTGGGCGCAAAAGAAATGAGGCCTTACTTAGAAGAGCTTTCTGAAAAAGCGGAGGTGTTTATATCAGCCTACCCCAACGCGGGCCTGCCAAACGAATTTGGGCAATATGACGAAACCCCGCACGAAACCGCGCACCAGGTGGATGATTTTATCCGCTCGGGCCTTGTGAATATTGTTGGTGGTTGTTGCGGCACTACGCCTGAGCACATTAAGTGTATTGCCGAGCGTGCCGCGAAATTTGAACCCCGTAAAATACCACAGCAGAAACCTTATTTACGCTTAAGCGGGCTGGAAGCAGTTACCCTAACCCCCGAAACAAATTTTGTAAACGTTGGCGAACGTACCAACATCACCGGCTCGCCAAAATTTAGCAAGCTGATACTTGCCGAAGATTACGAGGCCGCGCTTACCGTTGCCCGCCAGCAGGTGGAAGGCGGCGCGCAGGTGATAGACATCAACATGGACGAGGGCATGATAGACTCGGAAGCGGTGATGGTGAAGTTTTTGAACCTGGTAGCATCTGAACCGGATATTTCTAAGCTGCCCATCATGGTCGATTCGTCTAAGTGGACGGTGATAGAGGCCGGTTTGAAGTGTTTGCAGGGTAAGGGTATCGTAAACTCTATTTCGCTGAAAGAGGGTGAAGAGAAATTTAAGGAATACGCTCGCAAAATATTAAGCTACGGTGCGGCCACCGTGGTAATGGCATTTGACGAAACCGGCCAGGCCGATTCGCTGCAGCGCCGCATCGAGATATGTAAGCGCTCGTACGATATATTGGTGAATGAAGTTGGCTTCCCGCCGCAGGATATTATTTTTGACCCGAATATACTGACCGTTGCTACCGGTTTGGAAGAGCACAACAACTACGCAGTAGACTTTATTGAGGCTACCCGCTGGATAAAACAAAACCTGCCTTATGCCAAAGTAAGCGGTGGGGTAAGTAATATTTCGTTCTCGTTCCGCGGTAACAATACCGTGCGCGAGGCAATGCACTCCGCATTTTTGTACCATGCCATAAAGGCCGGGCTGGATATGGGTATAGTGAACGCCGGGATGCTGGAAGTTTATGAAGAGATACCTAAAGACCTGCTGATACTGGTAGAAGATGTGCTGCTTAACCGTCGCCCCGATGCTACTGAGCGTTTGGTTGAATATGCCGATACCATAAAAAGCAAAGGCAAAGAGATAGTGCGCGATGAGCAATGGCGTGAAAACCCGGTGGAAAAACGCCTGTCACACGCATTAGTAAAAGGTATTATCGAGTACCTGGATGCCGATGTGGAAGAAGCCCGCCAAAAGTATGATAAACCGCTGGAGGTGATAGAAGGTCCGTTGATGGATGGCATGAACATCGTTGGCGACCTGTTTGGCTCGGGCAAAATGTTTTTACCGCAGGTGGTGAAATCGGCACGGGTGATGAAGAAGGCTGTGGCGTACCTGCTGCCTTTTATAGAAGAAGAAAAAAGAAACAATGCTAACGCCGACCAGCGCAAAAACGCCGGTAAGGTATTAATGGCTACCGTAAAAGGCGATGTACATGACATTGGCAAAAATATAGTAGGCGTAGTGCTGGCCTGTAATAACTTCGAGGTGATAGACCTTGGGGTGATGGTGCCCGCGCAGCGCATTATAGAGGAAGCAAAAAAACAGGATGTGGACATCATCGGCCTTAGCGGATTGATAACCCCATCGCTTGACGAGATGGTACATTTTGCCAAAGAGATGGAGCGCGAAGGGTTTACCATTCCGTTAATTATTGGCGGGGCTACTACATCGCGTATACATGCTGCTGTTAAGGTTGCGCCGCATTATTCGGGTGCTGCCATACACGTATTGGACGCTTCGCGCAGCGTAACGGTTTGCAGTAGCCTGATGAACAGGGAAAACCGCGACGGCTACATACAAGGCATAAAGGATGAGTACGACAAGGCCCGCGAGGCACATGCCAATAAAAAGAACGACAAGCGTTTTGTAAGCATTGATGCTGCCCGTGTTGCCAAATGCCAGATCAACCTTAACGGGTCGATACCAAATAAGCCGGCTTTTACCGGCACAAAGGTTTTTGAATCGTTCCCGCTGGAAGAGCTGGTGCCGTATATCGACTGGACGCCATTTTTCCATACCTGGGAACTGCGCGGGAGCTATCCGAAGATATTTAATGATAAGTATGTAGGGGTGGAAGCGCAAAAACTGTTTGACGACGCGCAGGCATTGCTGAAAAAGATTGTGGCCGAAAAGCTGCTGCATGCCAATGGCGTAATAGGCTTTTGGCCGGCAAACAGTGTTGGCGATGATATTGAAATATACTGCGATGAAACGCGTAGCGAGGTAATTACTAAAATACACACGCTACGCCAGCAGGCCGAGAAGGCTAAGGACGAGCCATATTATGCCCTTTCCGATTTTATCGCCCCAAAAGATAGCGGGGTGACCGATTACTGGGGCGGTTTTGCCGTAACAGCCGGCTTAGGCTGCGATGAACTGGTTGCCGAATTTGAGCGCGACCACGACGATTACAACAGCATTATGGCCAAAGCCCTTGCCGACCGCCTTGCCGAAGCCTTCGCCGAAAAAATGCACGAACTGGTACGCAAACTATACTGGGGCTATGCAAAAGGCGAAGAGCTGGATAACGTGGAACTGATAAAAGAGCAATACCAGGGCATACGCCCGGCACCGGGTTACCCCGCCTGCCCGGACCATACCGAGAAAACAACATTATTTGAACTGCTAAAGGCCGAAGACAACGTCCACATGCACCTAACCGAAAGCCTGGCCATGACACCGGCAGCATCCGTAAGCGGATTCTACTTCGCGCACCCGCAGGCGCGTTATTTTGGCGTGGGTAAAATAGGCAAGGACCAGGTGGAAGATTATGCTAAGCGTAAGGTAATGTCTGTAGAGGAAGTGGAAAGATGGCTGGGACCGAACCTTAATTATTAGGACAGTGGCAGTAGCAGTAGCAGTAGCAGTTTTTTCTTTTGTTGAATTATATATAGGGTAACAGTACATTAAATTTAAACCGTTATGACAGGAAGTTTTAGAGATTTGAAAGTTTATCAATTAAGTTTTGAGAGCGCAAGAGAAATTTTTAGAATTAGTAAACAGTTTCCTAAAGAGGAAACTTATTCATTGACTGACCAAATAAGGCGTTCATCCAGGTCAGTTTGTGCAAATATAGGTGAAGGTTACAGGAAAAGAGCATATCCTAAAAGCTTTACATCTAAAATGACTGATGCTGATGGAGAAGCCACTGAAACATCAATTTGGCTTGATTTTGCCTTAGATTGTGAATATATAGATAATACGACTTATGCAACTTTGCGTGCAAAATATGATGAGATTGGTCGCATGTTGAACGCGATGGCTCAAAATCCCGAAAAATTTCTACCTAAAAAATAAAACTGCAACTGCCACCGCAACTGCTACTAATCACAACTGGGGTATGAAGATAACCGAACACATAGAGAACGCCAACGGCAAAACACTTTTTTCATTTGAGCTGATACCGCCTTTAAAGGGGCAGAGCATCCAGGGCATATATAATGCTATAGACCCGCTGATGGAGTTTAAGCCGCCGTTTATTGATGTTACCTCGCTGCGCGAGGATTATATTTTTAAGGAGCATGAAAATGGCTTGCTTGAAAAGTTAAGCTACCGCAAACGCCCCGGCACCATTGCCATTTGCGCTGCTATCATGAACAAGTACAAGGTAGATACTGTACCACACCTGTTATGCGGCGGTTTCACCAAAGGCGAAACCGAGAACGCGCTGATAGACCTGCAATTTTTAGGCATAGAGAATGTGCTCGTACTGCGTGGCGACGCGCGGCGTGGTGATACTACCTTTGTACCTACAACCGGCGGGCATTGCTACGCTACCGAACTGTTACAACAGGTGGTAGATATGAACAGCGGTAAATACCTGCACGAAGATTATGAGGGCATCGAAAAAACTGATTTCTGCATAGGCGTAGCCGGTTACCCCGAAAAACATTTTGAAGCGCCAAACCTGAAAACCGACTTTAAATACCTGAAACAAAAAGTAGATATGGGTGCCAATTTTATAGTTACCCAAATGTTTTTTGATAACCAGAAGTATTTTGATTTTGTGAACGGCTGTCGCGCCAACGACATTAATGTGCCTATTATACCGGGCTTAAAACCTATTACCAATTCAAAGCAGCTGGTAAACCTATCAAAAACATTTTATATTGATATGCCCGAAGACCTGTGCGACGCGGTACATGCCTGCAAAGACGAAAAAGCGGTACGCGAAGCGGGTATAGAGTGGATGATAAACCAGTGTAAAGAGTTAGTGGCCTTTGGCGCACCCGTACTTCACTTTTATACCATGAGCAACGCCGGGCCAACGAGGAGGATAG
>JBDSIC010000084.1:0-2832 GCA_039918195.1 Mucilaginibacter sp. | reverse complement strand
CAATTATAATAACCATGCCATTAACGGCATAGCTGTTACGTTATTTACTGCATATGACCATAAAAGGCCTAAAAAGTTACGCCGCCAAAGGTATTACAAATATTATGATATACAGATGATGAAATAACGAAGCCCGGTCATACACACATATATATATGTAGACGACCGGGCTTTGGTTTTATTTTAGAAAACTTTTTTATTGTTCTGTTTCTACCAGTTCCTCGTAATAATCAAGGCCCAGGTGTGTTATCAGGTCTTCGCCCATC
Source organism: Mucilaginibacter sp. (assembly GCA_039918195.1). Taxonomy (GTDB): domain Bacteria; phylum Bacteroidota; class Bacteroidia; order Sphingobacteriales; family Sphingobacteriaceae; genus Mucilaginibacter. The sequence goes on along the minus strand of JBDSIC010000084.1, from coordinate 2,566 downwards.
AGGTAACGCAGGGTGTTCTCCAATTTTATCAGTTGTTTAAACACGTCATTCTCCGGAGGCAGGCCCGGTGCGGTTTGCGGTGTTTTCAGGTAGAAGGATAACCACTCCTGTATACCGCTCATGTTAGCACGTTTGGCAAAGTCAATAAACAAGGCCAGGTCAAGCGCGATAGGCGCTGCCAAAATCGAGTCGCGGCAAAGGAAGTTGATCTTAATCTGCATTTTGTAGCCTAACCAGCCAAAAATGTCAATGTTATCCCAGCTTTCTTTGTTATCGCCATGCGGCGGATAGTAGTTGATACGTATTTTATGGTACAGGTCGCCATAAAGCTCAGGGTTGTCCTTAGCATTAAGGATATCTTCCAATACGCCTGTTTTTGATACTTCCTTAGTTTTAAAGTTATCCGGATCATCCAGTACCAAACCATCGCGGTTACCCAATATGTTGGTTGAGAACCAGCCGCGAACACCTAACGAACGGATAGCTAAACCCGGCGCCAAAATGGTTTTCATTAAGGTTTGGCCTGTTTTAAAATCTTTACCGGCAATAGGCGTGTGTGTAAGCTTGGCCAGTTCAACCATAGCAGGTATATCAACTGTTAAGTTAGGGGCGCCGTTAGCAAATGGTACACCTAATTTTAACGCTGCGTAAGCGTAAAGCATACTTGGGGCAATCAATTTATCATCGTCCTTCAATGCCTGTTCAAACTTCTCAAGCGTAGTATGTATTTCAGAAAATTCAAAGTATACTTCGGTCGATGCGCACCAAACAATAACAACACGGTCAAGCCCGTTTTGCTCCTTAAAGTTGGTAATGTCTTCCATTAGCTGCTGTGCCATTTCCCAACGTGTACCGGTTTTAACATGTGTACCGTCAAGGTTTTTTGCATAGTTGCGGTCAAAAGCAGCTTTCATCGGTTTAATAACCTGCAGTTGCTCTTTAACAGCATCAATATGATGTTGGTCCAATACTTGTGCTTTTGAAGCTGAAGTGTACACGTCATCTTCAAAAACATCCCAGCCACCCCATACAATGTCGTTAAGGTTGGCCAATGGCACAAAATCTTTAATTTTGGGTTTGCGGTTCTCGGTACGTTTACCTAAACGGATGGTACCCATTTGTGTAAGTGAACCCACAGGCGCTGAAATGCCTTTTTTTACTGATTCTACACCGGCGATCAAAGTGGTGGCTACCGCTCCTAATCCCGGAAGTAAGATTCCTAATTTACCCTCAGCAGGTTTAATAGTGTGTTTCATTTTTTGTTGTTATTTTTCGTAGTGTGCTTAAAGCCATTTATTTGCTTTATACCAATTTAATGTTTCTGTTAACCCGGCATCAAGGTCGTACGCGGGCCTGAATCCCAGATCGTACTTTGCTTGTTCAATGTCGCAATTCCAGTTAACAGCGGTTAACTCATTTAGTTTTTCAATATTTAACGCCGAAGCTTTATTGCTCAAAGAACTAACTTTTTCGGCAATAAAAGCTACAACTTTTACAAAATTGACAGGCAAGTGAAATTTGAAGGTGGTTAAATTTAACACCGCCTTTGATATTTCGGCCAGCTGGTACCTATCGTAAAAGTTCCCGTCGGACAGGTTGTAAGCCTTTTTTTCGCCGGCATAAAGTGCTTTTACGCTTGCCTGTGCCAGATCCTTCACATAAATAAAGCTCAGCTTTTGTGCGTTGCGGCCTATGTGAAACTCCAAACCTTTTTTAACCTGTTTAAAAAATATAAATATATCCTTATCACGCGGGCCGTATACTGCGGTAGGGCGTAATATGGTATAGTTTAATCCTTGCAGGGTAGCTAACTTTTCTTCGGCAACCAATTTGCTGCGGCCATAGGCTGTAACAGGGTGCGGACTGGTTTTTTCAGTTATCATCCCCTCCAGTTTAGCTAAAGGGCCTACTGCTGCCAGGCTGCTCACAAACACAAACTTTTTAAAGTCGGTTTTGGCTTCTATTGCGGCTTTAGCAAGGTTAATGGTATATTTTGTATTAACAAGTCCGTATTCACTTGGTGTGCGGGCCTTGGTAATGCCCGACGCGTGAATAATGTAATTGATCTGGTTATCTTCTAACAGCTTTTGTAAGGACGATTGGTTGGAGAAATCGGGGTAAATATAGTGTATATCCAGGTGTTTTAAGTGATCTATTTTACTACTTTTCCTGATAGCAGCATAAACTTCTAAATTATTCTTTAGAGCCTCCTCCACTAAATGAAAGCCCACAAACCCGCTCGCGCCGGTTATCATTACCCGTTCTTTCATATTTTTTTCTCGTAGATACGATATTTCTTATACGGATCGCCGTTGATGGCCTCGATGGCGCGGTTTATCATTTCGTTGTTCTCCAGGGTCCACGAAGCTTCTGCCGAGGTTAGACCCTTGCGGCGGTACTCCTTTATAATGGTACCATATAAACAGGCTTCGATACCCATTTTGCGGTAACCGTCAATAACACCCAAAGCCATGATGCGGATAGCTGATATCTTCTTTTTGCCCAACAGTATTTTAAATATACCGGTTGGCAGTAACCTGCCGCGGTTTACTTTTATCAGTACATG
>JBDSIC010000083.1:0-8996 GCA_039918195.1 Mucilaginibacter sp. | reverse complement strand
ATAGAACCCGGTAAAGATTATGTGCTGAAATACCGTTTTGTGGTATTTAACGGGCATTTTGATAAAGCAAAGTCGGAGGCGGCCTGGCAAAATTTTGCGCACCCGCCTGTGGTTAATATAAAACCGGCTAAAGTTAAGGATAGATAGAATGGGCAATTTTAATTTTGGCGTATTGGGTGTGATATTTTTGGCTGCTACCTGCAACAGTCAGAGTAACAAGAAACCTGTGAGGTTGATAACGCTCGACCCCGGCCATTTTCATGCCGCGCTGGTGCAAAAAAGCATGTATGCCGATGTGGATTCACTGGTGCATGTTTACGCGCCGGAGGGGGCTGATGTGCTACTACACCTTGATAAGATAAACGCCTATAACAGCCGCGCCGAAAGCCCCACGCACTGGAAGGAAGATGTCTATACCGGTAACAACTTCTTTAATAAAATGCTGGAAGAGCGTAAGGGTAACGTTGTGGTAATGGCCGGCAATAACCGCCTGAAAACCGAATACATAAAACGCTCGGTTGATGCTGGCTTTAATGTGCTGGGCGATAAGCCAATGGCGATAGACAAGGCCAATTTTGAGTTGCTGAAACAAGCTTTTGCCACGGCTGCGGAAAAACATCTGCTGCTCTACGACATCATGACCGAACGGTACGAGATCACCAATATTTTACAACGTCAACTTGCGATGATACCTACAGTTTTTGGTCAGCTGCAAACGGGTACGCCGGCTAAGCCCGCGGTTGAAATGGAAAGCGTGCATTACTTTTTTAAATATGTATCAGGCAGCGTACTCACACGCCCGGCCTGGTTTATGGATGTGGAGCAGGAAGGCGACGGCATGGCCGACGTGGGCGTACACCTGGTTGACCTTGCGCAGTGGAGCTGTTTACCCGGCAGTACTATTGATTACAAAAAAGATATTGCCTTTAACTCGGCGCGCCGCTGGCCTACGCCGGTTACGCGCAGCCAGTTCGCGGCCATTACAAAGCAAGATGTTTTCCCCGGCTACCTTAAAAAATATGTAATTAACGACACGGTGCTTAATGTTTTTGCCAATGGCGAGATCAATTACAGGCTGCGGGGCATCAATGTAAAACTTATTGTTAAATGGGGTTACAGGGCGCCCGATGGGGCGGGGGATACACACTATTCAGCTATGCATGGCACCAAAGCCAGCTTAATAATAAGACAAGGCCCCGAAACCGGGAACAAACCGACATTGTATATTGAAACACCGCTCGCTAATGACATGGCCTATACCGACCAGCTAAATACGAGATTAAGCGCTATAAAAGCCAAATACCCCGGTGTCAAACTTATAAAGAATACCAAAGGCTGGGAAGTTAGCATCCCCGAAAAATATCGGGAAGGCCACGAGGCCCACTTTGCCCGCGTAACCGAAAAATATCTTGAGTACCTGAAAAAAGGCAACATGCCTAAGTGGGAAGTGCCTAATATGATAGCCAAGTATTATACTACTTCAGGGGCTTTGGAATTGGCTAAAAGGTAAGTATTTAGTGACCCTTAACATGATTAAGTTAAGAAACTTAACCATGCTGTGCCACGAGTTACGCTTCGCTAAACTCGAGGCAGCGAAATCAATTACCTTGCCGCTGGATTATCCTTGCCCCGCGTTTTATCATTTGCTGTTGCGGGCTGAATTGTTCGCGGCCACCGAAATCCTGTACCCAGTAGCCGCTGTTGTGTGCTACGCCTACCTCTTTAAAATCAGCGTTCATCAGGTTTTTGCAGTGGCCGGGGCTTTTAAACCAGCCATTTTGTACTTCCGAAATACTTTCCTGCCCGTAAGCAATGTTTTCGCCTACAGCAAAGCTCCTGAAACCTTTTATGGTGTAGCCGGCGTTGGTGATGCGGTCGTAACTGCTGCGGCCGTCTTTGCTGGTGTGGCTAAAATATTGCCTTGCAGCCATGTCGGCGGCGTGGGAGGTGGCCGCGTCTTCGAGCTGCTCGTTCCAAACCAACGGGGGTACGGGGGGCATATTTTGTGTGCCGCATTTGCAGCCGTTTTGTCTTACACGGTTTATGCGGTTTAAAAAATTCTCTTTAAAATCGTTGTAGTCGTCATCCTGCCGGAGTGCCATGCCGCCGAACATAAAAAACGCGGCAAGCAAACAGGCTGTTATCCAAATCCTCTTCATACTTAGTAGACAATAAACGGAAGAAGGGGTTTAACCGTATTAAATAGCGGCTAATTTTTTTGAGGGGCTAACCTTAATGACCTTTTTTGCGGCGGTATATTTTTTTTTAGCCTTTGAGGTATCAGGAGCGTTAATTTTTGCTAATGCTTTTGCATTGCTTAAACGCACGCTATCGGTAATGCTTTTTGATTTTTTTAATGACAGCGCCGCCTTGCTCTTTTTATTCATTTTGGTGTACAGCTTGGCGTAATTCTTTTGCACTACAGCTTCGGTAGTAGCTGATTTTTGCGCGTTAGACAGGGCTAAGGCTTCGTTCAAATCACGCATGGCAAGGCTGTAGTCCTTTATATCCGTTTTAATGGCGGCAAGTTTTAACAGCGAAGTGATGATGTTCGGCACATCATTCTTTAACCGCGAAAGGTTATTTGATTGCAGGATGTACCATTTTGCCTGGCTGTATTTTTTTTGATCGTGGTATACATGGGCTAGGTTATCAAAGCAAACCCGCATACCTGTGGTGTCGCTGTACCTCGAGAACAGGCGTAGTCCCTGGTACGAGTTGATGATAGCCTCGTTTTGATAAACCATCTTTTTTACCTTGTTGCTCAGCGTATCGTAGTGCATGTACTCAGCTGCTATTTGCGCGTACAAAGGCGCTTTAAGCGAATCATCCATAGTAACCTTTAACTGCTGTTTAAGGCTGTCAAGATTATCTGCAGACGCTGACGCAAATGCTAATAAAATGGTAAAAATAGTAAGCAGTTTTTTCATATCACGTACAAAATGTACAAACACATTGCAATATATTCAAATAACGTGCCTGCTGTTGCCGTATGTTGATATAATGGCAATTTATGTTGATAAACTGCAAGTTTTTTTTACTCTGAGTTGATTTTCAGTTATTTAAATTAAAAGCAGGAAATATTGTCATGCGTTTTTTAAGGAGTTGGATATACCGGGGAAGTATTAAATTTAGTACAATAACCTCAATTATTTTATCAATTTCTCGTAACGGTCTAAAAAGGTTTTCAGGAACTTTATCCTGGAAAAAGCTATCTCAAATAGACTAATACCAACCGTAGCGCATACTATACCAAGTAACACATCCAATATATAATGGTGACTGTTGTACACTGCCGAGAACCAGATACCCACCATCACCGTGGCAAAAACGATATTGAAAAGCCCAAGCTTGTTCTTTATGCCATAATACACTACTATAACCGGGTACGACGAGTGCAAGGATGGCATGGCGGCAAATACGTTGGAACCTTTAGCATAAATGGACCTGAATATATTCACATCAAATAGCTTATCGAATTTAGCCAGCCCGGCGGTATTGCCCATTGTAAGCTTGGTGAATTCAAAGCCATGAAATTGTATGTACCAGGGCGGTGCGGCGGGGTAGGTGTAATACACCACAAAGCCAAGCAGGTTCACCAAAAAGAAAGTGAGTAAAAAGCTGATGAACTGCCGCCTGTTAATAAAGAACAGGTACACTGCAAAGCCCACTGGCACGGGTATCCAGCATAAATAGAATATGCCGGTGAGCACATCTAAAAACATGTTGCCGTGTAGTCGCCAGTACTCGTTAGGTGTTAAAAGAGTGCCGTTGATATTTACGCCGAAAATATGCTTTTCATAATTATACAGATCGCCGATGTGTACGGTGTTAAAATTATAATTGGGAAATGCCTTCATATAATCAAACACTATCCAGTACACTATAAAAATAGAAAAGCCGATAATAAATTTACGGGTGAGGGGCGAGGCATAAAAGAATGCGTTAGACAATACCACAAGCACTACCTGGTCTATTTTAAAACCCACCATTTGCCACGACAGTAGTAAATAGGCTGCCGAAAGTAAAGAAACAGTAAGTACCGATCTAAGGCTGAATGGATCAACTGCGCCTGCAGTTTTGGTCATGCTATTTTTTAATAAAATCTGAACGGAATATCTTATCCCAAAGCGGCGAACTTACGCCATACCCTTTAGATGGGTCGGAGTAGTGGTGAAGCATATGGTGCTGTTTTATCCTTTTCCAGAAATTGCCCTTGAAATTAAAGTGGTGAATGGCATAATGAGATATGTCATAAGCTAAGTAACCTACTATAAAGCCGGGGAAAAAACCGGTGATGTAAGTGTTTGGCAACAGCCAGTCAAACAAAAAGTAAAATGCCGCAGCCAATGGTATACTTGCCGATGGCGGCATTACCAAACGTTTAGCATCGCTGGGGTAATCGTGGTGTACGCCGTGAAATATAAAGTGTATCCTTAAGGCCCAGGGCGCTTTAGGTACATAATGAAAAACAAAACGGTGCATGATGTATTCGGTAAGTGTCCAAATAAAAAGGCCGCCTAAAAACAGGCCAAAAAACAGGCCTAAGCCCAAGTCATTAACAACCAGCGCGTAGTAACTGCTGATGGCAATAACCGGTATAAATATAAATAACGGAACATAAAAATGCACCTTAGACAAGCTTTCCAGCAAGTCACTCTTAAACATCCTGGTAGATTCCGGCGAATTTGAAACAAAATTTTTCTGCATAGCTTTTCAGGGTTTAAAACGTTCAAAAATTTCTCTGCCTGTTGCTGTTTCTGTACCTCTTAACTCCATGTAAACAACATTTGGTACCCAAAAAGTACCTCCTTTTATCCTGATAAAAATACGGTGAAGCAGTACCTGCTTCTTAGAAATAGTTACGAAGATATGATATTTTCCGTCAGTTCCTTTCATCAACAGGAACGGAATTTTTTTGTATGACACAAACCTGATATCAAATTTATCGTTGCCCAATGGTTTGGCGTTAACCCCATAGGCAAATTTTCGCTGTATAAAGCTCAGTTCTTCTTTCTTATTATTTTCGGTATAGCGTATCCAGTAAGGATGCACCGGGTATTCAACATCCAGCATGCCTTTTGCATCTTCATTAAGTTCGTATATTACCGTATTGGTATTAGGGTCGCGCTGCAGGTAAAACAGGCGGTTAACCGTTGGCACGGGTAATTTATTGTCGGCTACTGTATCAGCAGAAAAATGAGCGGGCGAAAGCACCGGCTTGCTTAAAGCAATAGAAAATATACACGAAAATAAGAGGGTAACTATCAGCCGCATTTATCCTTGTTCCTTCTCTTCAAGCGCTCGCTTAGCTTCGCGCAGCCTGTTAAATGCTGTTATGTTGGTTAATACGGCCAGCGCGGTAATCGGTATGGTAAATATCGACATGGTTTCGAACACATGGTACCTGATGCCGGGCACAAATAATTTATAGTCGCCGCCAATGTAGCTTGACATTACGCCGCACAGTATGGCACACAGCCCAATGGTTACCACGCGCTCGGGCCTTTGCATCAGCCCGCCTTTTACTTCAACACCCAGGCCTTCGGCACGGGCACGCACATAGCTTACCATCATGGAGCCTATAAGGGCTATAAAAGCGAATATTGAGCTTAAGAAATAATGGTGGGATACGAGGTAATAGCAAATACCTAAAAACATGATGAGTTCGCTGTAGCGGTCAAGCACCGAATCGTAAAGCGCGCCAAAGGTTGACTTCATGTTGCCTAACCTGGCCACTTGCCCGTCCAGCATATCAAACAGCCCGGCGAATAATATCAGCGCGCCGGCCCAGCCAATGTAGCTAAAATCAATACGTGTGCCTTCCTCGGCACCCGCTATAAATATTACCGCTACGCCAATATTCAGCAAAAAGCCAATAGAGGTAACCGCGTTAGGGGTTAACCCCAATTTTATTAAGGCCCTAACAAACGGGTCTATAACTTTATAAATGCCCAACTGCAAGCTGGTGCGTAGTGAAACAGTAGTTGTGGTAGTTGTTTGTTGGTCCATGCTGGTTACTAAAATTCAAATTTTACCCTGGTACGTATGCCCCATTCAGATACCCCGGGGTTATCCAAATAATTAAATCTCCTTACCAGATCCACACGTACAAATTTAAATATATTTTCAATACCAACGCTACCCTCAATATAAGGTGTTTTTCCTAACGTGTAGGTAATAGGCACACCTTGCTCATTTACAGGGAATTGGTACAGTTCCGGGTGAAGGTTCGGGTTGTTCTCGTCGCGCAAACCGCCATATAAAGCTTTAAACGAAACAACCTCGCGCCACTTTAGTTTTTTAAACAAAGGCACCTTGTTAAAGAAGAAGCCCTGGAAATGCTGGTCGAGCCCTACAGCCTGGTAATCATCGCTAACAAACTCTAAAAAGTTCATTAAGTTAAACGAGTTGATATCGTAGGCATAAGTTTGGTTGGCACGCTGAATGTTAAGCAGGGGATAAGGCACCTGGCCAAATATATGGCCGGCTTCGCCCCAAACATCTAAAAAGCCTAAAAACGACAGGTAGATGTGCTTGTCTACACGGCCTAATAATTTTTGATAATCATATTCGCCGCCAAAAAATCCTTTTATACCGCGACTATAATTAAGGCTAAAAATAGGGTAGCCGTTAATAATAGGTGTACGGAACCTTTTACCCTGGTAATATTGTTCGTGCGGGGCAAATCGTAAATTTAACGACAATTCGGTAGTGGTTAAATACTTGTCACTGGTAACAATACCATCTTGCAGCGTATTAAACTTTAAAGTACCGGCAGGCTCCTGTGTCCATTTATTAAAACTCAGCTTGTACGAAAATTTGTTTCTAAACTCGTGTACATAATCCAGCTTATAAAAATCGTTGTACAGGTATTTGTCATTCTCGCCACGTTTAAACGATAACAGGAAGTTATCCTCGCGCACAAAATCAAGCACCAGACCCGGTATTTTTGTATCTCGCTGGAAACTGGCGCGCACATAGTGCTGCGGAAATTTGTAGATAGATTTATTGTTTAATGAGTAGGTGGCGCTTAAAAAGTATTTCCACCGCTCGTCCTTAAAACCATAAGCGGCGTAAGTTTCGAAAAATACACGGGTGCTAAATTCGGTAGTAGTACGCCCGCCTGCACGCAACCGGAAACCTTCTACCGGGTTAAAGCTGTAAAACGCGCTTGCCGGCCCAACTTCAAATTTGCCAAAGCTTTTGTAGCCGAATAAAAGGATAGAGGCGATGTCCATCGTGCGTTTGTAGGATGGCATGCTGGTAAGGCTGTCAATGTTTTTGTAAACCCTTGCTTCGGCACGGGTAAGTGTATCCAAACGGTTTTGTTGCCAAAACTCTTCGGGGCGGTGTTTTATATCGTGCGATTCTACATCGGTTTCTACGGCGATGTAAGCCGTGTCAAGTTTTTTCTGGTTGATAAGATAGTTGCCAAAGGTTAGCGTACGGATACCTAAAAATCCTTTAGCGCTCTCTTTATTATAGGCAAAATCAGCCACCGTATGGCTTTTGCTTAAGTGATAACGGCCATCAGGGTTTTGCTCAAAATCAAGGTCAACCCGCATTGATTTTACAAAGTTAAGGTTGATGTTACGGTTGGCATACAACACCGCTTTTTGCACGGCGTAATTACCATCAAGCGTAATGTACATCCGGCCTTCAAAAAGCCTGTCGGTTGTGTTGCGCGGCGTAAAGCTCAGTTCAACCAGTTTAGTATTTTGCTCGGTAGTTATGGTATCGGTGATAAAAAACTTGTAGAACGATGGTGCTAAACTGGATATAGGGCTCATCCACTGGTTGGTTAAAAAAAGTACGTTAGGCTCGTAAATGTTTATCTCGGCATACATGTGTTTAAAGTATTGCCCCATGCCTTCGCTGTCAATAGCGCCGCCAAAATTAACGCCCCGTTCACCTAGTACTTTGGTCCGTGTTTCCTGCGGATTTTTGCGATAGTACGTTTGCGATACTTTTTCGTTAAGGTAAAACGGCAATAATGATTTCCCCGGAACAGTTACACTATCCCTGTTATCAAACATGAACTTGTATTTACGGAAGAATTTTTTTTCGGCCAGTTTATCTGATACGTTCAGGAACGAGAACTGCATCTTATCATACGTTTTATATTCAACGTAATCGTAGCTTTCAGGCTGGTTCTTTTCTTTGTTAGCAATTACCTTGCGTATCAGCTCAACAGCTGGGTTATCCCTGTTGGTATACTTAGGCCTGCGGGCACCCTTTACCGTTACTTCAGACAGCTCCCTTGATTCGGGGAACAGGCGGACGTTAACAACCTGGTCTTTATTTGGCGTTATGGCCAAAGTGGCGGTTTTATACCCTAAAAACGATACCTGCAAACGCGCTTGCGGGTTTACCGAGCGGATAGTAAATTTCCCGTTATCATTGGTGGTAACGCCTATGGTGCTGCCCGGAAAAGATACTACTACATAAGAGAGTGGCTTTTTGCTGCCTGCATCGGTAACCGTGCCGCTTATAACGGTGGTTTGTGCAAACAACACGGTAGTAGTAAGAGAGAAGAAAATTAGTGAAAGTAACTTTTTGTAAAAACTGTGATGATCCATGTAGTTATTATGCAATTATGCAAATACAAACTTCTTTTGCAGAAAGTAATTGTAACCAAAGCCAACAGCAAGAGAAACGATTACTTTAGACACATATTTGTCGACACTTAAATAATGGACAAATACAAACACACCTCCGTTGTTTAGCAGCAAACTGCCTATCCATACCAGTATGTATTTTATAGCTTGCCCGGGTGCGTTCTTTTTTGTCGCGTCGAATACCCAAAATCTGCCTAATGCAAAGTTTGCTACCCCCCCGGCAATTGTGCCTATAAAGTTTGAATATACGTACCAAAGGTAAATAAAATGATTACAGACTATTGTTGTCAAAAAGTCAATTAACGTTGATACAAGCGATGCAGCCTGTGCTTTAACAAAAGTAGCCATATAATTATTTACCCATAAATACTGTGC
>JBDSIC010000082.1:0-5041 GCA_039918195.1 Mucilaginibacter sp. | reverse complement strand
ACCGGGCTGCAAATGCAGCCCGGTTACTATTCTAAAATCTTAAAAACTTCGTTAAAATGAAGGATCGATTACCGAATATGGCACCCTTACCCCGCGCGGACGATAGCCATTCGGGTCCTGCTGCCCGCCAACGCATCTTGTTACGCAAGGTTCGTAATAGTTGATGCAATAGGTGAACAGGAACTCGTTACTACCGGCAACAGTGGCCTGTGGATGTACAATTGGGGCATAAAAGAATGGCGTATGGCCCGCATTTCTGTCGGGTATACTATAAATAACCTTCATGGCCGAGAAAGGGCCGGTAAGGTTTGAAGTGAACGACGAGAAAATATCAGTTCCGTCGTCGCAATCCCAGGTGAATGCTGTGCTAATTAACACGTATTTCCCGTTTACTTTGCCAACATAAGCTCCGTTTGAGGCGGCTGAGCCAATTATAGCTGCTGAAGCTGACGATGCAACCCAGGCAGAGCCGTCCCAGTAGGTCCATGTGCCGGGTGTTGACGTAGCAAACCTGGCAACATATATGTTTGAGCCTAAACCTGCATTCTTGTAACCGTACACATACACATAGGAGCCGCTCTGTATCATGCCAATGCCGAAATTGATGCCATTTAAAGCGGTTAACGACTGGTAATTTACCTGCATGTTGGTTAAGTTTAAATTGGCCAGGAATGCGCCTGTAACCGAAAATCCACCGCTTACGTTTTGAATCTCGTTACAATAAATGTAGGCATAATTGCCTATCTGTATGCCCGCGCCGGGCCATAGGTATTTATTCGGGTCAAGGTGCCAGAATATCTGCGGGCTACCGTTGGGTACATTAGGTTGTCCGCTGGCTGCATAGGTGGTGGTAGAAGCAGCGGTCCAGTTGGTGGCTGTGGGTTGAGTTAATACGGAATTATGGTTGTTAAACAAGCATGGCAGCATACCGCTCCCGTTCAGCTGGTTATAAAATACATCGTTGGTTAACCATAACACGCGACCATCTGAAAGTGGTATCGAAAAATTGCCATCAAATGCCTGCGAGCCTGTTGTACGCTTAAAGTAGTTGGTCACCACATCGTCCTGGTAGGCAACCACGGCAAAATTCCAGCGCTGAAAGTTGTTGGTTGCGGTGGTTGAATTGATGATAGACACCCCGGCAGTATTGGAGCTTGCCGCTGCAGATAACCCCAAACTTGCCTTAGCGATGAGTCTATAGCCTGCGCTTGCACCGCCACCAGCCGCAACATATTCAATTTTCCATTTTTGCTTATCATCGGTACCTGTATAAGGGCGTAATTCGAGCTGCCAGCCGGTGGTTGTATTAAATGCCGACAGCGCCTTGCCTAAAGTAACATTGATGATCTTGTAATAGGTGGCATCAATAGCAGTGATGGTCCAGCGCTGGTTGTTGTTAAGGGCCGAATAGGTGTTTTGCACCATTAGCTGCGGGTTAGCGCCGTTGGTTACATAGCTTGCCGCAAAACCCGAACTTACATTACTTATTTTGTAAGTGCCGTTAACAATTACCTGGCCGGTAAGCCCGTTCCCTTTTTTGCCGGGGCCGTCCGGTGAAGCGTTTTTAACGGGGCTTTCCGTTTTTTTACAACTGCCCATAAGCAGTACACCCGCCGTTGTAAGGCAGAGCAGGAATTTGTTTCTCATTGTTTTGAATTTTAATTGGTAATTGTTGTTTTATTGTTGTTTAAAAGGTCATTATAAGCGCATGGCCGATCCTAAAAAAAGTCACAGTTATCCCCCTTCATGCAACAGTCGCTACTGTGAGGAAATTTCCTTTTCCGGAAAGATATATTTTTGGTTTATATATTTCAAATGTAAAATACTTTTTTAATAATTATCAAATTAATTTATAAAAAAGTCAAAATAGCTTTATGGATAAAATTGATTTTGTATCAAATTTATACATAACTATGTTATTTATAGTTAATTATATAGAAAATTAAATCTTTTTTAATTTTCTATATAAAATATAATATATACACATACAGTCCATAACAGTTTATATAAAAATGATACATAACAGTACGTAACAGTACATATGGGTAAAGCGTGGATTGTCTATATTAGTTTGTGGTGGGCGCATGTGTATAGCCCAGGTCGTTTGATGGATTATCATTACCCACAGGTTTTTACGCAGGCCTCGCTGATTAAACGAGCCTATCTGCAAACAGAACCATACAATTGTTCATAATCGCTTAAAGGCACTTCTACAAAAGCACCACGCTCTTTATAGTTATTTTTATGGGATTGATGTCGAAAGGCAGTTTACCCTCGGCAGTTGCTGCAAAGCGGCAACTATTGGCTTTCCGATACAAAAACTATTGGGTGTAACTAAGTTAGTTTTTTAACTCCGGCGGTAAAACAGTTTATCTGGAAATAAAGGATTGTCTCTTTGTAAAATTGAAGGGAGGTTACTGACTACCCAGCACTGACTATTCATCCTTACTACAGTAATTTCGGCCCGGTCACCTTGCCAAACCTGTAGTTCAGGGTAACCTCGTGGATGGCGCTGTTATAAACACCCAAGCCCGATGCGCCGCTAAACTGGTAGCTGTAACCCAAACGCACCGTATTAAAGTTGAAAGATACGATACCGGCAAACTGGTTACCATCACCGTTGCGAAGATAATTTGCGCCCAAGCCCAGTACATCCTTTAAGTATATGGTGCCCGATAAATTGGTCCTTACAGGCTCGCCATTGGTAACGGCAATAAGCGTTGCCGGCTTAAATTTCATATCGTCGTTTAAGGTGGCCAGGTAAGCGCCGGTTAAATAGTAGGTACTTTTAAAGTTGGTGGTAGTTTCTGTTTCAGAGTTGCCCAGTGTTTTAATGGTAAGCGACGGCAATGATAAACCTATGTAATAATTACTGCTGTAAAACATAACGCCAAAACCTAAATTCGGCCTTGTTTCCCTTACGTCATAGGGATATGCAGGGTCATATCCTGATGATATGCTGGTATTATCTACAACAAAGCGGCGTATACCCGCATTAAGCGATACGGAAAGGAAATTCTCTTCGGTAAGCTGCACCGATTTGGCAAAGAAGGCATTGATATCCGTTAAATTCTGGTTGCCTATACCATCATTTTTTACTATCAAACCCAAAACGCCGCCAATTGATTCGACAGGCAGATTGGCATTGAACAATACGGTTGTAGGCGCACCGGGAATACCGGTAAACTGTTTACGCACTATACTATTTATAGATCCCGACTTATCCAGCAGGGAATATGCCGGGTTAACGGGTGTCAAATTATCCATGTATTGTGAATAATCCGAATTGATCTGCGCTGTTACGGTGTTGATTAAAAACAGTAGGGCAACACTTGCTGCTGCAATAAATTTAGCGCATTGCTTACTTAAAATTGTGCTCATTTACCAGTATAGGTTTTTTTGCCACAAGATAATAATTTTATAGCACTCTGTATGTGCTAATTCTATTGCTATTCCACCAGTTCAGCAGCCCATTTGCGCAGTACAAATTTTTGTATTTTGCCTGTAGCCGTTTTGGGTAGTTCGCAAAAAATAACGGTATGCGGTACTTTAAAACCGGGCAGATTTTCGCGGCAATGCAACTTAACTTCATCCGCAGTAACTTGTGTACCGGGGCGGGGATTGATAAAGGCACAAACTGTTTCGCCCCATTTTTCATCCGGGCGGGCCACTACCGCAGCTTCAGCCACGCCTTTATGGCGGTATAGCACATCCTCAACCTCTATGGTGGATATATTTTCGCCGCCCGATATGATGATATCCTTTGAACGGTCTTTTATATGTATGTAGCCATCGGGGTGCATTACCCCCAAGTCGCCGGTATGGAACCAGCCCCCTGTAAACGCGGCATCACTTGCCGAAGGGTTTTTGACATAGCCTTTCATCACGATATTGCCGCGCATAAATACCTCGCCCAGCGTAATGCCGTCGGGCGGTACCTGCACCATCGTTTCGGGATCAGCCACCATCAGTCCCTCCTGCAACAAATACTTTACGCCCTGGCGCGATTTTAACGCCGAGCGCACCTCCACCGGCTCATCGTCCCAGTGTTTTTGCCAGGCGCATACTACCGCCGGGCCGTATGTTTCGGTAAGGCCGTAGGTATGGGTAACATAAAAACCACGCTTCTCAATATTCTCTATTACTGCCGCCGGGGGCGATGCGCCTGCTGTCATCAGTTCTACTTTGTGATCGAAATCGGTGCGTTGTTCATCCGTGGCATTGGCCAGCATGCCCAGCACTACCGGCGCGCCGCACAGGTGGGTTACCTTTTCGGCAGCTATCAGCCGGTATACATCCTGCGGCACCACTTTGCGCAAACAAACATTGGTTCCCGCGAAAGCGGCTATCGTCCACGGAAAACACCAGCCGTTGCAGTGGAACATGGGCAGTGTCCATAAATAAACCGGGTTGTTGGGCATGCCCCACGTTAGGCCGTTGTTTATGGCATTTAAATAGGCACCCCTATGATGGTAAACCACGCCTTTGGGATTACCCGTGGTGCCCGAGGTATAGTTTAGGGAGATGGCGTTCCATTCGTCACCGGGCAGCTGCCAGTTGTAGTTCTCATCGCCGGGTGCTATAAAATTTTCGTACTCTATATCCCCTATCATGCTGCCGGCTGTGCAGGCGGCGTCATTAACATTGATGATGATGGGTTTATTTTCAACCCCGGCCAATGCGCCGTTTATTACGTCAGAAAACTCTTTGTCGGTTATCAGCACCTTTGCTTCGGCGTGCTGCAGCATAAAGCCAATGGTGCGGGCATCAAGCCTGATGTTGAGGGTATTTAATACCGCGCCTGTCATCGGTACGCCAAAATGCACCTCGAACATGGCCGGCACATTGGGCAGCATCACCGCTACCGTATCGCCAAAACCAATACCCGCATTTGCCAGCGCCGAGGCCAGTTTTTTACACCTTGCATACGTTTGGGCCCAGTTATAGCGCACACTGCCATATATCACCGATGGTAAATTGGGGTACGTTGCCGCTGTGCGCGACAAAAAAGACAGGGGCGAAAGCGGCACATAATTAGCCT
>JBDSIC010000081.1:0-3238 GCA_039918195.1 Mucilaginibacter sp. | reverse complement strand
GCAAAGGCGATAAGGTGGCAATATTCCCCTTGATACCATGTAATATATGCGCGCCCTGTCAAACCGGCGATTATGCCCAGTGTGTTGATTATAATTATTTCGGCTCCCGCTGCGACGGCGGGCTTTCCGAATACCTATATATTCCCGAGCGCAACTTGTTTAAAGTACCCACCCACGTAAATATTTTGCACGCGGCTATGGTTGAACCAGCTGCCGTGGCATTACATGGGGTACGCAAGCTAAACATTAAAGCAGGTGATACAGGATTAGTATTTGGTGCCGGGCCTATTGGTAACATGACGGCACAATGGCTCAAGATACACGGCTGCTCAAGGGTCATCATTGCTGACATTGACGACAGAAAACTGGACATAGCCGCCACCATGGGCTTTGAAACCATCAACAGTAAAGATGTTGATGCCATAAAAAAAATACACGAGATAACCGAAGGCCGCGGCGCCGAACGCGTAGTAGAAGCCGTAGGGATGCCTGCCACCTTTTTGCAGGCCATACAAGCTGCCGCGCGTTTTGGCGAGGTGGTGTTTATGGGGAATATACATGGTACCTTCTCTATAGGCGAAAAGGACTTTTCAAACATCCTGCGCAAGGAACTAACTATATATGGTACCTGGAATTCAAAGATCGTCCCGGTTGGTACCGACGATTGGACCACTGTATTAAAATATATGGACAGGGAATTGCAGGTAGGCCCGCTGATATCAGACCTGCCGGCATTGGAGGAAGGTCAATCTATTTTCAACAGTATTATCAATAAAAATAAGTTTCACAATAAAGTGATCTTTAAGATCGCAGACGAATAAACAACATGATCCAGTTAGGTATAAAAACAGACCCCATCAACAATCGTTTCAGCTTCGACTGGCTTTTTGACCTTTTGCAGGACGAAGGCGTAAAGCTGGTACAATTAGGCACATTCTCTGAAATATACACTTTGGAGGACGATTATTTTTATCATTTAAAAGAAAAGGCTACCTCGCGCGGCCTAACTATTAAAAGTGCCTTTACCTCGTTCCGCGAACTGGGCGGCTTTTTTTATGGTGATAAATATATGGAGCGTGCTGCACGTAAAAACTTTGAGCGCTATATCCACGTCGCCTCTATTTTGGGCGTGGATTACTGCGGATCCAACCCCGGTGCGGTTTATCGCGACCAGATGCACCTGAAAAATACAGGTATTGCCTGTTATTTGGATAACATGAAAGATTTGATGGGCTTGGCTTACGAAAAAGGGATAAAAGCGCTTACCATCGAGCCGATGTCGTGCCTGGCGGAGCCGCCTACCCTGCCGGTTGAAATGGATGATATGATAGGGAAACTTATGGAATACCATACCAACACACCCGGAACGGTGCCTGTTTACCTTTGCGGCGATATCAGCCATGGTTATGCCAACGCTGAAGGCAAAATCATTTATACCAATACGCAGCTTTTTGAGCACGGCATTCAATACATGGCCGAATTTCATTTTAAAAATACGGATGCTATGTATAACAGTACTTTTGGTTTTTCGGCTGACGAGCAATTAAAAGGCGTTATCGATCTGTCCAAATTAAAAACCATGTTACTGGAAAATGAAAAGAACTTTCCCGTAAATGATGTGGTAGGTTACCTGGAAATTAACGGCCCCAAAACAGGCAGGGATTATACGGATGTATTACTGGAAAAAACTTTAAAAACATCGTTGAAGGCATTAAAGGAAAGCATTTTTACCGAAGCACCTGCAGCGATATTGATACCCGGCCAAATGAACCCCGCCTAAACAGGTGGAAGGCTTAGACCACCTCAACTACCTCTACACCTTTTTCGCTTATTTCGCTGATAAGCTCGCGGTTGCCGGGGTGATGATCGGTTATCAGGATATCTATTTCTTCTATAGCGCAAATCCGGCTCATGCTTACTTTGCCAAATTTGCTATGGTCGGCCAGCATCACCACGTTTTCGCATTGCTCAATAATGGCCCTTTCCGTTTCAACAACCAGTTGGTTAGAGTTGGTTGCCTGGTCGCCCGATATACCCTCAACAGACAAAAATGCCCACGTAGCGTTGTATTGTTTGATATTGGCGATAGACTGCGGCCCTACCAATAAACCCGAATTAGGGTACATCATGCCGCCGGTAACAAATACTTCTGCTTCCGAATTTTTATTACGGCCCTTATCTATCTGGTGGGCAATTAAAATAGAGTTGGTAATTACCCTTATCTTTTTTTGCGAAAGGAATTTACCCATGAAAAACGTGGTGGTACCGCCGTCTATAATGACGATATCGCCATCTTTTACATACGACGCTGCCTTTTCAGCTATCTTACTCTTTTCCTCTGCAAATAACGTTTGCCTGTAGGATACCGGGGACATGGAACCTTGCTGGCTCGCGGCAGAAGTTAAAGCTATACCTCCCCAGGTTTTTTTAACCTCACTTTTTCCTATCAGCAGGTTAAAATCCCGGCGTATAGTGGCCGGCGAAGCTTTAAAAATTTCACAAGCCTCGGTAACAGTCAGTTCACTTTGATGAAGTAAATACTCATTTATCTCTTTAAGCCGCTGTTTCTGGTTCATTTACCGGTGGTGTCAGTTAATTTTTAAAAATAACAATATTAGTTAAATAATCATATTTAAATCATTTCAAATCATATATAGCTAAATATTAATTAATATGCGATGCCGGCAAATGCTGCAACTATCTTATTAACACCTGTTAAAAACCAACTTGCAAACCAAGGTTCACCACCCGCTGGTTAAGATATGCATCGCCGGCGCTATTGCTGGCAATTTCCGGGTCCTGTTGATATAGGTTATAGTTTGTCCAGGTTACCAGGTTATAAGCACTTAGGTAAAGGCGCGCATTGTTTATACGCAGCGGTAAAAATGTATTGGGTATCTGGTAACCAATTTCAACCGTTTTAAGCCGCAGGTAACGGGCATTTATCAGGTAAAAATCCGACGGGAAAATATTGGAGCTATTAATGCCGCCCGATAGTGTTGTTAAACGGGGGAACTGCGCTGTCGTAGCCGTTTCGGGCGTCCAGCGCAATAAGTGTATAGGCTGCATTTGGCTTAAAAAGGGTTCGATACCGGTGGTTTGCACTGCAAAGCTATACCCGATTGATCCTTGGAACAGCATACTAATGCTTAAACCTTTATAGTTGGCTCCCAAAGTAAGGCCATAAGTTGTAGTGGGTAAATTAGGCCCGCCTATTGCCCGCTGGTCATTCGCATCT
>JBDSIC010000080.1:0-3625 GCA_039918195.1 Mucilaginibacter sp. | reverse complement strand
GCCGGATACTGGCCGATGAAGCAGCCTTGGTGATTGCTGTAGATTCTGACGCCACCTGCATCAACCGGCTGTATGAAACAATCCGGGCTGAAAAGATTAAAAACCTGTTGCCGCTGATCATAGACCTGTCGAACCCCTCTCCTGCTTTTGGTTTCGACAATACTGAACGGCCATCGTTCATTGACCGGCTGGCGGTTGATCTCGTGGTGGCACTGGCCCTGGTACATCATCTCTGCATCTATTGTAGCAGATACCTATTACGAGTGGAATGACAAAAACTGGATGGCTAACCGTTACCAGCATAATGCTTTAGACAAGCCGTATTCGGTTTACGAAATGCACATTGGCTCGTGGGCACGCAGTCCCGAAAGCCCCGACGAATTTTTGAGCTATACCCAGCTGGCTGATAAGCTAGTGCCCTATATAAAAGAAATGGGCTTTACCCACGTGGAGTTTATGCCCGTTGCCGAGCACCCATACTACCCAAGCTGGGGCTACCAGATAAGCGGCTATTTTGCCGCCTCATCGCGCTACGGTACGCCGCAGGAGTTAATGGAACTGGTAGAGCGTTTGCATAATGCCGGTATCGGTGTTATTGTAGATTGGGTGCCTTCGCATTTCCCCGGGGATGTACATGCCCTGTACCGTTTTGACGGGACACACTTGTATGAGCATGCCGACCCGCGCAAGGGTTATCATCCCGACTGGAAATCATTTATATTTAACTATGGCCGTAACGAGATACGCGCGTTCCTGATCAGCAACGCCTTGTTCTGGCTGGAGCGTTACCATATCGATGGCCTGCGTGTAGACGCGGTAGCATCCATGCTTTATCTTGACTACTCGCGTAACCACGGCGAGTGGGAACCGAATATTTATGGCGGTAACGAAAACCTGGAAGCGGTATCGTTCCTGAAGGAGTTTAACGAAGCAGTTTACGCGCATTTCCCCGATACACAAACCATTGCCGAGGAATCAACTGCTTTTACCGGCGTTAGCCGTCCCACATTTTCGGGTGGCTTAGGCTTTGGCATGAAGTGGATGATGGGCTGGATGCACGATACGCTGGAATATTTTGCCAATGACCCGGTTTATCGTAAATACCATCACGGGCAAATAACGTTTAGTACCATATATGCTTTTACCGAGAACTTTATGCTGCCTTTCTCGCACGATGAGGTAGTTTACGGCAAGCAATCGCTACTAAACAAAATGCCGGGCGATGAGTGGCAGAAATTTGCCAACCTGCGCCTGCTATACGCGTATATGTTTACACACCCCGGCACTAAACTGCTGTTTATGGGTGCCGAGTTTGGCCAGGGCAGCGAGTGGAACTACCAATACTCGCTTGACTGGCATGTGCTGGAATACGAGAACCACCAGGGCATAAAAGAAACTGTTAAAGCACTTAACCACTTATACCGCTCGGAGCCTGCCCTTTATGAAAAAGGGTTTGACTGGAGTGGATTTGAATGGATTGACGGAGGCAACGCGGCTGATTCTATACTTGTTTTTGCCCGAAAGGGTAACGACCCGAAAAACGATCTTGTCATCGCGCTGAATATGACACCTGTAACGCGCGATAATTACCGCATTGGCGTACCGGCAGGTGGCGAATGGAAAGAGATATTTAATTCTGACGCACAGCAATTTTGGGGTAGCGGCAAGGGTAACAACCAACCGCTAAAATCTGAAAAGGTGAACTGGCATATTAAAGAGGATTCCATCAATATCAGCCTGCCGCCTTTGGGCGCGGTAGTGTTTAAACGGGTAAGTTAACAGGAGGGTAGCTATGAGTTATAAATTCTTTTACCTGTTCCTCATCGGTGGTTTTGTATCGCTGGGTTTGCTTATTTACGAGACGGTAACCACTTTCCCTAATACACAGACCACCGGTATACTGGCCGGATTGGTACCTTCCATCGTATTGTTTTACTTGGCGTATAAGGTATGGCATGAGAAGAATGACCAGGAATTGATGTGAGTTTTGGTAAATATGAGGCAGCATTTATTCCGGTACTATCCTCACTAGGTAAATACCTTTGCCTTCAGCGGCAGGCGTAGCTTCCCTGCCAGCTATCACATCTATATCCTTTTTGTCGGGCACACCGCCCGCCAGGTATAGGTTGTCGCCTTTTTGAGCAAAACGATAATCATAAATTTTTATTTCGCAGTATTTTGTTGCCTGCCCTTTACTATTCAGTTTGGCAAAAAAACGGTAATTTGATTCGCTGGTAGGAGGGTTTTCAAGCTTTGCGTAACTTCCGTCCGGTGTCTTTAAATCAACGCCTCCTCCATATGACACCCCTGTCATGTATATATCGTTATCTTTGTATGATGCCACGATCCCAGCGGAATTTTCGCCTTGCAAATCAATATCAAAAATAAGTTTACCATTACCATCGAATTTGACTATACTGCAGCCTTCGGAGTTAGATCTGTAACCGGCCCACAAATTATTACTATTGTCAATAATAATTGAGCCGACACCATGATCAGGATCAGAGCCTAAGTCCATAACCGATACTATCTTTCCATCGGGAGAATACTTTAGGATTCCACATTGATCATCAATATAGCCGGGCAAAAACACTCTGCCTGATAAGTAGAAATAATCATTGTCGTCCACATGTAAAGTTGGCCCCGACGAATAATCATAAAATACATTAGGGGTCAAAAGCAAAATGCCGTTCTTACTAAACTTGGCTATGTAATCACCGGAATGATCCGTTTTAAGAATATTTCTTCCAGGGTCAAGGGCGCTATCTCCTCCCATATTACCTTTTATGTATACATCGCCCTTGCTGTCAACCTTAACGGCCGATGCATGGTCACTATTCACGGTGCCTATTTGACGTACAAACAACAATTTTCCATTGGGAGCATACTTTGCCAAAAAGCCATCCTGAGAACCATAGCTTGTCAGTTCTTTTATACCAGCACCTGTATCAAAATTAAATTTTCCTCCGAATGATCCAACAATAAACATATTTCCGTCATTGTCAAAAGCAATGTCTGAAACAGGGAATTTTAACTCTCTGGCGAAAACCAGTTGGCGGCCGCGGTTGTATTTTGCTACAAATAAAGAATAATCACCAATAGCGGTAACATTGTATACACCCGGGCTAGGGTCCATATCATTTACGCCGTGACCGCGGCCAACTACATATACATTTCCATGTACATCCGTTTCTAGTTCCTGTAGCACGCAATCATTGCCTATAGTAATGGCCCAAGGTGTTTCCGGTAGCTGCGGTTGGGGTTCGGGTATAGAGTTTTCCTTAACTACGCCTTTTTTACACGCGCTAAGTAACATTATCGTAGCCATCAAGCAAAGCAGTTGTTTACAGTTCATGTGAGGGGTTTAATTTTACAAAGTTATAAGCCACCGTTTAACTGTAGGTTTTATTACTGTTAACTGTAAAAACAGGAAAGCCCCGATAATGATCGGGGCTTTCCTGCTTTATTCGCAGAAAAAAGGCTGAAATTATAACTTGCCTATTTCCTGTACAAGGTCAATCAGTTTGTTTGAGTAGCCCCATTCGTTATCGTACCATGATACTACTTTTACAAAGCTATCATTCAGCGCGATACCCGCTTTGGCATCAAATATAGATGTGCGTGA
>JBDSIC010000079.1:0-5392 GCA_039918195.1 Mucilaginibacter sp. | reverse complement strand
GAGACGCGTAATTGCGAGGTTCTTTTTTAACGGAAATGATAGGGCCAAACAGGTTCTGCAAAGGGTAATGGTGATCAGCGAGGATACTGCCTTTGGCATAGTTTCTCCCTTGTTACAGGAATATTCTAAACGCCACCGTAACATTACCCGGGTATTAAACCGCCATTGCAGCAAACTGAAGCCACTTTTTGAGGAATTGGGAGTTGATTTTGATACGCTGACTGTTTATCGAAAACTGCTTATTGGTTCGTATTTTACACACGAATATTCAATTGAATCGGCCGCATTTTTTAACCCTTCTATTGTTGACGACCCAGACCAAACAGAATTGGAAGACGGGCAAAGACGGGTTATTATGAGCTTTAGGGCGGTAGGTGAGGGCCACATATCCTCCATAACTTTCCGCCGCGCCCTGTTTGATAAAAATAATAACATTACCGTTTTGCCTGCCGGAAATTACATCGATGAGGCTGAAATAGTGCGGAACGCAGTTTATAACAAACGTCTTTTCTTCGAAAAAGCCGTTACCACCCAAATAAATATCGATGTTTTAAAGGAACTGGAATCAAAACTTGACCATCATTTTGAATACTCCAACCTGCGGCGCATTATACTCGATTCGCAAAAACTACAGGAAAATGATATGCAAAAACTGGAGTATGATAAGGTGCTGTGGCTGGCTGATTCATACTACGAGATAGTTTTTTCGCTGGATACGGATATATCCGACAGGGTGATATTTCCTATATCCGAGTATGAGCGCAAAGGTATTGAGGATGCCCGTTTTGTTAAGTTTATTGATGACGACGGCAGCCATGTTTATTATGCGACGTACACGGCTTACGATGGCTCACTCATTATGCCAAAACTGCTTCAAACCACCGACTTTTATAACTTCAAAATAATGCCATTGTACGGCGCGGGAGCCCAAAATAAAAACCTGGCACTCTTCCCCCGTAAAATAAATGGTAAGTACGCCATGATATCGCGTATTGATGGCTGCAACAACTACATCATGTATTCAGATAAAATAAATATCTGGGAGGAGCCGGAGCTATTGCAGGAACCACGCTTTACCTGGGAGTTTATCCAGATAGGCAACTGTGGTTCCCCCATTGAAACTGAATACGGCTGGATAATGATAACCCACGGCGTTGGCCCTATGCGCAGGTATGTGCTGGGTGCGAGCCTGTTAAAGCTTGATGATCCGTCGATAGAGATCGGTCGCCTGAAAGAGCCGCTTATTATCCCTAACAGCGACGAGCGCGAGGGTTATGTACCCAACGTTATCTATTCCTGCGGCTCTATAGTGAACAACAACAAACTGATAATTCCTTACGGGCTTTCTGATTATTCAACTTCCTTTGTGGAGGTAGATATGGATGACCTGATAAACAGGTTGAAGGAAGACGGGATATAATTTTTTTGAGGCGAAAGGATAAAGGTAAAAGGTTGTTGCAGTACAGCCTTTGCCCTTTTACCTTTATCCTTTCACCTCCCCAATATCTTCTTATACAACTCAAAATAATCCCCCGCCATTTTATCGCAGGAGAATTGCGAGCTTGCCCAATCGTAACAATCGGCACGCTTTATAACCGCCATATTATTCACTGCCTCAACAGCTTCATCAACGTTGTTCACTAAAAAACCTGTTTGCTCATGCTTAATTAACTCGGGCATCGAGCCGCGGTTAAATGCAATAACAGGGGTGCCGCATAGCATGGCTTCGGCTACGCTCATGCCAAAAGGCTCATCAAAATTAATGGGATGCAGCAGTGCGGTCGCCTTGCCTAAAAGCTCTTTTCGTTTATCAGGGCCTGCATGGCCAACATACTGTATCTGTTCGTTCAATTCCGGTTCTACCTTTTCGCGGTAGTAGTTTTCATCCTGGATAATGCCGGCTATGAGTAGTTTGCGGCCGGTTGCTTTGGCTATTGCAATAGCCTCTGCGGTACCTTTATGGTGATGTATACGGCCAAAGTACAGCAGGTAATCTTCGGGTGTTTCTGTAAACTCAAAATCGCGCGTGTCAAGCCCATTATAAACGGTGGCAAGGTATTCAAGTTCAGAACTACGGTCGGAGTTGCTTATGGATACATAATGCCCGCGTGAGTTATATTTTTTGTAAACCGGTATTATTCGTGGTGACGAAAATCCATGGATGGTAGTAATTACCGGCGTATCTGTCAAACCCGAATAGGTGAGGGGCAGGAAATCAAAATTATTATGGATTATATCAAACGCCTTAGGCCTTTCAAACAGGTTACTGATGTGCAAACATTCCAGCACCTTTGCATCCTGGTTACGGTCTTCCTCGTAGCCGGTTTCGCAAATGGCTTCCAGTTTGCCGGCGGTAATTGAATCGCCAGTTGCAAACAACGTCACATCGGCACCCAGTTTGATGATACCTTCTGCAATATTTGAAGCCACCTGTTCCCAGGGACCATAATGCCGCGGAGGGGTACGCCAGGCAACGGGTGCTAATACCGCTACCCTCATTTAGCAGATCTCGACACTGTGTCCTAATTTATTGTACTCGTATTCCAGCTCAAATGCCTTTAATACTGTTAAGTGCGATATTAAATAAGCCAGCGTACTTTCGGCTCCCTGGTTACGGTTGATGCCTGTCGGTAGCAAACCATCGCAGCAGCCTTTGGTTTCGCGATCGTACAACGGCGCACGCAGCGTATTCTCGCCAAGGAACCAGCGGTAGCTCAAAAACATCTTCTCTATATACTCGGGTGTGCGGAATATTTTGTATGCCTGGAAGTGCATAAGCACCATTGCCATGGTTTCAATAGCCTGCTGGTCAAAAGTTGGGAATGTACCACCACGGTAATACCAGCCATCATTACCAACCGGGCTTAAATACCCGTTAGATAAGGTCAGCTTATCCAGGAATGCCATGGCTTTCAGGGCAACGGCGCGTGCCTCATCATTTCCGCTTATCTCGCAAGAGTGCAATAAAGCTAAAGGCAGTATGGCATTGTCATAGGTCATGCCTTCTTCAAACCATTGCCAATCATCGCTTGCTGTGTTATTAAAGGCATCTACCAACGGCTGGGTAAGGCGTATTAATTCCTGCTGCATACCTTCATCTGTTGGTACGGCTTGCAGGTACAGGCTTATACCAATGATAGTATTTGCCATACCGCGCAAGTGGTGTAAAGATTTAAAGTGAGGGAATGATTTCTGGAATATTTCCAGCGCGAACTCGCGGTATGAATTGCTGGCCGCACAGCCTATCAAATAACCCAGTGCCCAAATGGTACGCCCGAAAGAATCCTCAGAGCCAACCTCGTCCAAATAACGCCTGTCAAAACTTAAAAAGTTACGGAAGTTACCATCATCGGTTTGCATGTAATGTATGTAGCTGAGGTATACGGGCAACAGTTCAAAAGCCTCGGCACTTTTGTTGCGCTGGTAAGCCATAAGTGCCATGATCAGCGCGCGGGCATTATCATCAAGGCAATAACCTTCTTTTAAGTTAGGTATGCCGTATTTAGCGTGTTGTACTATACCGGTATCATCTGTTAAACGCAAAACATGCGTTAAGCTAAATTTTGGCAGTACTTCGGGGTCAACAATACTATTCTTTAATATCTTGTCGCTAAAGTCGTGCTCAATGCAAGCTTCCTGCGCTACTTTAATAAATTCAGACCCTATCACCGGGTAGCGTAAATGTAAGCCGTACTGATAAGCATTTTGTTTTAGTTGATTAAGCAATTTCTCGTCATCCATAAATTCATTAATGATAAGAGATAGCCCTTCAAAATCTTTAAAGTCGAATAACCTGCCGCGTTCATGCGATAGCAATTCCTGCGCATGCCAGTAAGGAGTTGACACCACTGCAGCACCTGAGCCAACCGCATACGATAATGTACCGCTGGTAATTTGAGCCTCGTTAAGGTATGGTGTTACATATATTTCGCAGGCGGTAAGGTAATTTATCAGTTCCTCTTCTGATACAAACTTGTTGATGAACGCCAGGTTTTTTGATACGCCCAGGTCCGAAGCTAAACGTTTTAATGAATCGCGATATTCTTCACCGGAATTCTTTAGTACGCCCGGGTGTGTATTACCCAATATCACATACATTACATCAGGATGCTTTTCAACAATTTTTGGCAAAGCCCTAATAACGGTTTCCAAACCTTTGTTGCGGCTTAACAAGCCGAATGTTAACAATACCCTGTGGTTTTTAAAGCATGATAATGTATTTACAGGATTGCTAACCGGTGCCTCCAGATCGGGTACGCCGTGTTCAATGATTTGTATCTTTTCTTCAGGGACATCATAAATAGAGGTTAAAAACTCTAAAGCCCGCTGGCTCATCACAATTATTTTTGAAGATTGCTCTGCTATTTCGCGAATGATGATGCGCTGCACATAGCTGGGTTCTTTTAATATGGTGTGTAATATAGATATAAGCGGTTTTTCTAAACGGTTTATAAGCGGCAGGATGTATATACCGCTTTCGCCCCCGTAAATACCAAACTCATGTTCCATAATACAGGCATCAACAGTGCTGGTATTGATATAACTTGCTGCGCGTATATAATCTTTTTGGTGATTTTGCCTTATTACATATTTTACTTCTTCAGGGTACTCGTATTCATCAAGCTCCTCCGAATCATTTAAAGCCACAATATATCCGCCGTCCGATAACTTCTGCCTTTCAGGAAAATTGACGTTTATCGCACGCATCAAATTTTGATTAAAGGTTGCTATTCCGCACTCGCGCGGTGGATAGGTTGATATGTAAGCAATTTTCATAGTTATATGTAGAGTCTTTTGTTATTCTGGTATTGTTGTTCTAATTAAATACACGTTAGCTTGAAACGTAATAATCGGTGACCTGAAAACAAGGCATCTGCGTGCAGAAAAAATGCGTTTAAAAGCTAAAACAGTACATTTTTGTAAGGTCATGTACTATTTTACACAAACCGTACCAATTAACTAAGAATAAAAGAGGGTGAATGTGCTTAAATATAGCAAAAAATACCGTAAAAATGCGTATTTATTTGATAATCAGTAGAATTAGCTGTGAAATGTTATGGATTCGATAATTACAGCACATGCTTTTTTGATATCAGCGTGACTAATAATTAAGGGAGGGGCAATTCTCATTGCATTACTGCAATGTAAAAACCAGTCGGTTATTATACCATTTTCTATACACCGGTCGATTATTTTTTTGTTCAGTTGGAAGTTTTCCAGCTCAATGGCCAGCATTAGCCCTTTGCCGCGTACCGCTTTTATCGCGGGGTGTACCAGCAGCGAGCGAAACAGGGCTTCTTTTTCGGCAACTTCTTCAGTTAGCTTTTCGTCCAGTAATACATTAAGCGCAGCCAGGCCTGCGGCGC
The DNA here is from genome assembly GCA_039918195.1 of Mucilaginibacter sp. Lineage (GTDB taxonomy): Bacteria > Bacteroidota > Bacteroidia > Sphingobacteriales > Sphingobacteriaceae > Mucilaginibacter. The sequence goes on along the minus strand of JBDSIC010000079.1, from coordinate 26 downwards.
AGCAAACCGGGTGCCCGCCAAAGGTG
>JBDSIC010000078.1:0-3397 GCA_039918195.1 Mucilaginibacter sp. | reverse complement strand
GGTTTCGGCATAACAAACCGTGCATTGCAGCAAAATGTAAAGCAGGAGTAACTTTTTTAACATCAGTATAAATAACAAAATACAAAACGCTAAATTGCTCAAAAGCTTATTGAACCAACATACATTGCAAAAATAAATTATATGCTTACCGACGAACAAATGCGCTACCCGATTGGGAAGTTTGCCGCCCCTGCCGTATATACTAAAGATGATATCCGGAAATGGATAAATGACATTCGTATGCTGCCCGGATTGCTGCGACAGGCGGTTATTGGCATGAACGACGACGAACTGGATACACCCTACCGCGCAGGCGGCTGGACACTGCGCCAGGTTGTACACCATTTGGCCGACAGCCATATCAATTCCATTACCCGTATCAAACTGGCTTTAACGGAAGACAACCCTACTATAAAACCGTACGAGGAAGGGTACTGGGCTTTGCTGCCCGATTATCGCCTGCCTGTCGAGCCGTCGTTAAAAATGCTGGAGGGTATACACCAGCACATGGTAGCACTGTTTGAAAGCTTTACCGAAAAGGAGTGGGACCGCACTTTTGTGCACCCCGAAACCGGTGCTACCAATACCCTTAAAAAAACGCTTGGAACATACGCCTGGCATAGCAAGCATCATTTGGCGCATATAACGGAAACAAAGAAAAAGTTTTAAACCCCCCGCCCCCTGAAGGGGGAGTTTTTGACGGGCATAAACATCTTACTTTTGCAGTCGCTCGGCTCTTGCCGAGTGACCGTTATTCCCTGGCCTCCGGCCAATAGTAATAGTTAACGGCCTGAGGCCGCGTAATAGTCGTCACTCGGCTGGAGCCGAGCGACTGTAGTAAACCTGCATTTCTTAAGCGTTTAAAAAGTTCCCCCTTCAGGGGTTAGGGGGTTACAACCCAAACAAATTATACTCCAGCCTCACCAGGTACATATTTTTGCTATTCCGCTGCATGTCGTTATACAAGGGGGTACGATAAGCCAGATCGACCCGGAATACACTGTTAAATATGAACTGCACTGCCGGCGCTACGTCTAAGTAGCTTTGCCCGTAGCCGGGATTAGTTTTGCCTAACAGTTCGACATACAGGTTTACGTTTACCTGGTTGTAGTTTTCGTAAGTTTTGGGCAGCAGCAGGTACCCGGCCGACAGGCTGTAACCCACGCTGTTTCGCGCGTTTGCATCAGGTAGCTTATACCCGCCGCGGTTATCAAACGCCCGCAGGTAACTTGCCGAACCTGACAGGGCCAACTTATGAAGTAACTGGGTAAATACCAGGCCGGTTTGTACACCTGTATTGTCGCCTTCCAATGATATTTCCTGGTTTACCAATGGGTTGCTTATGCTTGAGGCTTTTATAAATGCCGCGCCCCTGAAATGACGCTGTACAGTATCTACCGACAGGAAGCGGTATTTGGCATATACCCCCGCGCCTTCCAGTCGTTGCCCGGGCTGGTAAAAGTTTGATGCATGGAGCGTGCCGTGCAGCATCAGGTTTCTGCTGGCACCATACATCAACTCCAGCGTGGTCCGGCTTTTATACGGGGACTTAAAAAAGCCCTGGTTTTCAAGCCTTATGCCTAATGACCGTGCCGCCATATTGCTGGCGGGTTCGGTATTTACATAGAGTTCTTGTGCTTGCAAGGTATATGCTATACTTAGGAAAGTAATAGCTAATAATAGTTTTTTCATGTTAACTAAAATAAAATGTCATTTCGAACAAGGAACGAGGAAAAATCTTCTGCGACCTGCAAGCGTCAATGCAGGTCGCAGAAGATTTCTCTCTGCGTCGAAATGACAAGAATTATAAATGTGAAAGACTATATCGCTACACAATAAACCTTTTTACCATCGCCCATGGCAGGTTTTTGGCCCTTGTATTTTTTGGATACCGATGCAGGGGCAAAGCCTTTATCAACAAAGGTTATAGCCACAGGGCCATTAAGGATTTTGCTGCCGGCATTAACCAGGTGAAAGTTATAGCCAGAATAGTTAAACATATCATGGCTTAATTTAACATTGCCGAAGTTAAACACGGCTTTCAGGTTATTTACCGAAAAACCCGCGCTTTGTACTTTGTTGCTCAGCTTATCAAAATTAACCGGCACATCCTTTTTAAAGGTGATCATAAAGATGTTGTGGTTCAGGTCGGGCTTAATATCGCCGATAAAGTCGAGCGTACGCAAGGTTTTTTCGGTGGCTTTGGAGCACATGGAGCAGGTGAGGCCGCTAACCTGTAATTCGGCAGTGGTGAACTGGGCGTTGGCAACGCCAGCAGATATAGCCATCAGGGCTAAAAATATTCTTAAAATTTTCATGATGTATCAAAAATTAAATGGTAAAAACATAACAGTGCGATAATTATCGCATGATAGATTCAAGCAACTAATTTTTGATTCAGATACGGATGGAGCAGTTTTTTAAAAAGGCAGAGATCTTCTCTTTGCACTTTTCGGGCGGCCCGCGGTCCAATATCTTCTCGAACAATGCCCTTTGTGAAGAGAAAAGGTATTCTTCAAATGGCAGCGCAGGCATGTCAAAGGCAAATAGTTTAGCTAAAAATGATTGCGATTTTTCGGACTGGTGTTCATCCTTAACTTTGATGTTAACCTGCTTGTCCTTGCAGCATTTCATTTTCTTAACCGCTTCGGTACCGCACTTTTTGGCCGGCGCGTCAATTTTTACCGATGCTACCTTGTCGCCGCAATAATGAAAGTTTAGGGCAAAGCCAAACGCTGTACAGGTGTACAGTATAGTTATGGCAATTATCCCTATTCTTTTGAGCATGACACAAAGCTACTTAATAATTATTCTGGGTACAAGCAATTTTTTTAAGAATCAAGAATTAGGAACCAAGATTCAAGAGGAATTGATTGGAAATGATTAAGCATAAAAAAAGCCGGCTAATAGATGGCCGGCTTTTTATTTAAGTTTTATCTTAATTCTTGAATCTTAACTCTTAATTCTCAAAAAAACTTATTGTGCAGCCTTAGCTTCTTGTTTTAAAGCTTCGTTAGCAACAATTACAATCTCAACACGGCGATTTTGTGAACGACCGTCAACAGTATTGTTGTCACCAATTGGCTCGCTTTCGCCTTTACCAACTGTGGTTAAGCGTGAACCGTCAACACCGTTAGAGGTGATGAACGTTTTTACAGCCTGCGCCCTGCGTACCGAAAGGTCCTGGTTGTAAGTATCAGACCCGGTACCATCAGTATGCCCTATAACAGAGATATTGGTTTGCGGGTTATTTTTTAACGAGGTTGCCAGGTTTTCAAGGTTAGTTTGCGCTGCTGATTTTAAAGCAGTCTTATCAACATCAAACAAAATACCTGAATCGAATTTCACTATAATACCCTCACCTTCACGCGTTACAGTAGCGCCCGGTACGGTTTGT
>JBDSIC010000077.1:0-3722 GCA_039918195.1 Mucilaginibacter sp. | reverse complement strand
TAATCAGGCGGGTTTGCATATTTTGCGCGTCAAACAGCAGCACTTTGCCGGCAAGCAATTCGCCGGTTTTGGTAATGTATTTAAGTACCTCATTGGCCTGCAGGCAGCCTATGATGCCGGCCAGTGTGGGTATAACACCTCCCTCGGTACAATTGGGTATTTGCGAAACATTTACTTCCGGGTAAAGGTCGCGGTAGTTTGGCGTGTAACTGCCGCCGCTTTTATTAGGAATGTTCCATACCGCTACCTGCCCGTCGAACTGGTAAATAGCGCCGTAAACAAGGGGCTTGCCACTTAGCACGCAGGCATCATTTAACAGGTAACGGGTATCAAAATTATCGCTGCAATCAACTATTATATCATATTGTTCCAGTATGTCCAGCACATTTTGGGCAGTTATCTTTTCATATGGCATCAGCAATATGCCGGGGTTTTGCGTATGCAGGCGCATACAGGCTACTTTTGCTTTATTTTGGCCTATATCTTCGGGGCCAAACAATACCTGCCTGTGCAAATTACTAACTGAAACATGATCAAAATCGGCAAGCCCTAATATGCCTACACCGGCGGCGGTTAAATATTGGGCAACCGGGCAACCCAGCCCGCCAATACCAACTACCAATACCCTTGCCTGCTTTAAAAGCAGCTGCGAAGCCTCGCCGAAACCGGGAAGCGCCATCTGGCAGCTGTATCTTAACAGGTCGTTGTTCATTGTTCGGCAGCTATTTTTTGGTGAAGTATGCGTTTTATACGTTCCAGTTCATCGGGTGTATTTACATTGGTCAGCGCAGCAGGATTAGGGGCATTCAGCAAAGTAATATCGCTGTTAATAAGTACCTTACGCGGGCACGAATACCCTTGCGACAAATAAGAAAGCACCACCGGGTAACTCTTTGGTTCCCATATAGTTATTAATGGCTCCGGGAAATCATCAAAAGTGCTTTTATAAGCTGTCGCGATGGATGCAGGATTACGGTTTTGTATAAGATATTGCAATGTGCTGTCATCCAGCAAAGGCAGGTCAGTTGCCACCACCAGCCAGGCTGTGTCGGGCTGCTCCCTGAATGCGGATAAAATGGCACCCGCCGGACCTAAATCTACAAAAGTATCCTCCAGCGTAGGGTACTCCCCTGCTATTTCGGCTTTTTGACCGGGGCGGCAGGATATAAAAACTTCGTCACAGTAATTCTTTAGCATATCAGCTAAATGATAGCGCTGCTCGCGGCCATGCCATTTTACGGCACCTTTATCAAAACCCATGCGCACGCTTTTGCCGCCTGCCAACACCAAACCGTTCAATTTAGGTTTTGCCTGCTCTAATTTATTCCTGAAAAAGTTGATTATCTTTTCAGTTTCATCGAAGCGATAAACAGGGATATCCGCTATATTGGGAATACTTTCCTGCATAAAATCAAATACTTCGGTGGTATTAGACGCTAACAGGATCAACGCTACATTGGTAAGCTGCTCCGCGCGCCTTTGCAGGGTAGCCTTTTTATTTTCGTCGACAATAACTACCTGTGCTTTGGCCTGGTGGTGATTGCCGTTTACCAATATGATATCGGCTTCGGCAAATTGCTGCCTTAGTTCAAACGGGCTAAGTTCGCGCCTGTGGTTAATTTGCCTGTAATTAATTTGATCGGCATACTCCATATCAGCACCGCTTGCTAAACGGCCGGGTAATAAAGTCACATCGTCATTATGCGAGGTATCAACATACGCGCATTTATAAGCAGGCGATAAATTCCTTATCAGGTCATCAGCCAACAGTTTGATAACCGTGCAATGCGTGCCCAATATGGCCCACTCGTTCCTCCCGAAGCTGCCCATGGCCGGACGTACAATAGCCGCATGTTTTTTATGCTCTTTTGAAGTCACGTTTACCTCCTGTTTTTTCGATGAGCCGGGTTTCTTTTATCACGATATCGTGGCTCATCGCCTTGCACATGTCATATATGGTAAGCGCCGCGACGGATGCACCTACCAGCGCCTCCATTTCAACACCTGTTTTAGCGGTAATGTTTGCGGTACATTCTATCACCACTTCCTGCTGCTTATTAAGTTGTATAGTAATATTACAATTATCCAAACCCAGCGGGTGGCAAAGCGGTATCAGTTCACCCGTTTTTTTAGCCGCCATAATACCTGCTATAATAGCCGTTTGAAATACCGAACCTTTTTTGGTTTGCAGATCGCCTTCAACTAAAAGGGCAAGCACTTCCGCGGGCAATCCTACTATGCTGCGTGCCACCGCCGTGCGCCGCGAAACTTGCTTTTCGCTCACATCAACCATCGTTGGGTTGCCGTTGTCGTCGAGGTGGGTTAGCATACTTTATACACTTATAAATTTCGCCCTTTTTAAACTCACTCTTTTTAGCAGGCAGTTCCATAAAAGCGTTTACATCAGCTAAGTTAGCAAAATCCCCCGAGCCATTTCCAACTATGGGGATAGCAACCAATTGTGCCTGCGTGTTTACCTGTAACTTTACCTGTAAAAAATAGGTTAGTCTCGGCTCAAAGGTAAGGTCGTTATCCAATATAGCGTACACCGGTTCGCTGGGCGGCATACCCAGCGAAGCCTGCAGCCAGGGCAAAAAATAGCGGTGCATACACAAAAACACCGCTACCGGGTTACCCGGAAAAGCAAATACGGGCACACCACCCGCACTACGGCCAAACCATAAGGGCTTGCCGGGTCGCTGCGCTACTTTATGAAATAATTTATCTACCTGCAACTCCTCCAATACTTTGGGCAGGTGATCAAATTTACCGGCCGATACACCACCGCTTAAAATGATAGCATCATAATGATACAGGCAATCCTGCAATTTGCTGCGCATTACCACCGGGTCATCGGGCAGGTGCAGCACACCGCACTCTACGCCATGCTGCTTCAAAATAGCCTGCATGGTGTAACTATTTGATCGCCGTAACTGGAACGGCGTTGGCGTGGCTTCTACCTCCACCAATTCGTCGCCGGTAGAAATAATGGCCACACGGGGTATCTTTTTTACCCGCACTTCCGTTTCGCCAACCGAAGCTATGATGCTGACCACAGCGGGTGTAATCATTTGCCCCGTAACTGCTAATATATCCCCCGGCTTCCGGTCAATGCCTTTTACATGTATGTTTTGGCCTTTTTTTATGTTGGATATGGTAAGCATCGCCTTTCCATCCTTTATGTCGAGGTCTTCGTACCTGATGATGGTATCAACTGTTTCGTGCAGTGCCGCGCCTGTCATTATCTCTATACACTCACCGGGTAAACTGATAGCTGCCGGCTCATCACCTGCTGCCTGCGTTGCTTTTATAATGAAGGTAGAAATGCCTTTTTCAATAGCTTCATAGCTGATGGCAATACCATCCATTGTCACACGGTTATAAGGAGGAAAATCACGGTCGGCTTTGATGTTTTCAAACAGTACACGGCCTGCGGCCTTATCAAACAATACGATCTCGGCGCCAAAATCAGGAATATTGGCCAGTATTACCTTTTCAGCTTCTTCAACTGTTATCATAAATGTAGGTTGTTAACCGCCAATGGCCGCCATTGATTCGTGAATACCGGTGGTAAGTACGCGTGACCTTTCGGCTTCCCAGCCATCTTTCACCCGTTTATTCATCGCGTTTAGTAAAGTATCTTTTAGTTCATCATCGCTTATACCTGCGCGCAGCATATCTTTTATATTCAGTACGCCATCATCATACAGGCAATTCTTCAA
>JBDSIC010000076.1:0-5515 GCA_039918195.1 Mucilaginibacter sp. | reverse complement strand
AAATAGCTTACTTATCAATATTGTAACTGGCATTGTACTGTTTTTGGCGATGTATTTCGGCTCGGTGTATGTGCTTGACCACCTCAACCAATCGCCCGAGGTGGTGATACAGGCTAAGCCGTTTTTTGTGCTGCTGGGTTTTTCTATTATCACGCTGATGATATTCAGCACATTTAAGCAATTTGCCGAGGGTTTGGGTTTCACCAAACAGGCCATGCGGGTATCTATTTGGGGCAATGTGATCAACATTATATTAGGGATCATATTTGTAAAGGGCCTTTTCGGGATCGAGCCTATGGGTATTCGCGGCGTGGGCTACAGTACACTTATCGACCGTTGTTTAATGGCCGTTGTAATGTCGGCCTATGTATTGCGGTCTCGTAACTTCAGGAAATACCTAAAAGGGTTTGTTTTTATGCAAATTGACAAGGTAAGGTCCATTAAAATATTGAAGATAGGTATACCCGTGGCTTTGCAGGGTACTTTTGAAGTTGGCGCCTTTGGTGCCGCCAATGTACTGATAGGCACCATCAGCCCGATACAGCAGGCTGCCCACCAGGTAGCTATCAATATGGCTGCGGTAACTTTTATGGTGGCCGGTGGTATATCTGCAGCGGCTGCCATACGCTCAGGCAATAATTTTGGCGCTAAAGAGCATGTTAACCTGCGGTTTTCGGCTATTTCCAGTTACCATATCGTATTGGCGTTTATGACATTTACGGCCGTATTGTTCGTAGTTGCTAATAACTGGCTGCCCTGGATCATCACCACTGATACGCGTGTGATAGCTGTAGCATCGCAATTATTGATACTGGCAGCTATATTCCAGTTGTTTGATGGCGCGCAGGTGGTTGGCCTGGGTATTTTGCGCGGCATGGGCGATGTCAATGTGCCGACACTAATCACCTTAATAGCCTACTGGGTTATCGGTTTGCCGGTGAGCTATTTTATAGGTATTTACATGGGTTACGGCGCGCAGGGCGTGTGGGTTGGCCTGGTTTGCGGACTGGCGGCCGCTGCAATTATGCTTTATTTTCGCTTCAACAAAATAAGTAAGAGACTTATCTTAAATAACTAACGGTCAAAAGTATATGTCGTTTGCAATGCGATAAGTATTGCAGTGTGCTTCAACTATGTCAGTTATATTTGGCGAGTAGCCGCCTCCCATACTTACCTGTACCGGGATACCCCTATCGGCACATAATTCAAGCACAAACCGGTCGCGGACCTTGCAGCCTTCGATGGTTAAGGATAGTTTGCCCAGTTTATCAGTCGCTAAAACATCAACACCCGACAGGTAAAATATAAAATCGGGCTTGTGTTGGGCTATAATACCGGGCAACGTATCCCTCAGCAAAGAAAGATATTCTTCATCACCGGTATTATCGGGCAAGGCAATATCCTTATCCGACTGTTCTTTGCGGTAAGGGAAGTTGTTGGCCCCATGCATAGAGAAAGTAAATACCCGTGGTTCATTTTTAAATATCTGTGCAGTGCCATTCCCCTGGTGAACATCTAAATCAATAATTAAGATGAGGGAGGCTAATTGATTATGTAATAAATAATTAGCAGCGATAGCCTGGTCATTCAACATGCAAAACCCTTCGCCCCAATTTGTGCCGGCATGGTGTGTTCCGCCTGCTACATTAAATGCTACACCGTGCTTGAAAGCGAAATGACAGCCGTCTATGGTACCCTGTGCTATGCGTGTTTCCCGCTCAATTAATGGTGCCGATAATGGGAACCCGATTCGCCGCGCCTCTTTAGGCGGTAAAGTAAGATCGCGCAGATGTTCCCAGTAGGTTGTTTCGTGGGTCAGCAGGATAGTTTCTTCGGCGCAAAGACCCGGCTTAAACAGGTTATCGCCGTTTATTATGCCTTCGTGCAGCAATTGCCCGGGTATCAGTTCATATTTCAGCATCGGGAACCGGTGGCCCTCGGGCAAAGGATGAGCATAAACTGGGTCGAAAGCTATTCTAAGCATCCCTTTTAATAGAATATATCGCTTACGTCTTTTTTAATGGTTTCGCAAATGGTATTTATGGGCAGGTCGTTCGCATCAGCGCCAAAGGGGTTTTCAATTTCTTCGGCAATTAGCTCAATACTGGCGAATACGAAAAGGATGAAGCAGATTATCGGCACAACAAAATAACCAAGTTCAAATACCCAGGCAAATGGCAGGGTAATGATATAAGTGAATATAAATTTTTTTATAAATACACTATAGGAAAACGGTATCGGCGTTTTTTTGATACGCTCGCAGGAACCGCAGATATCTGAAAATATGGATATATCAGGGTTTAAACTCAAAAATTGCTCCGTATTTAGCTTACCTGACTTGTTCAATTCAAACATTCGTTTCATAATGGCCGATGCCACCTGGTTGGGAATATGCTTAGCCGGGTTGATAATTATAAAATCCTGTTCTTCATGTTTATAATTATCACGCAGGCTGTCCTTTAATACCCGGGCAAATGCCGGGATGGCATAGTTAAAAAAGGCAATATCAGCAGGATCATCAACCAAATGTTTTAATTTAATGGCCAGGTTACGGCTGTTATTGGTAAGGCTGCCCCATAACTTGCGCCCTTCCCACCACCTGTCGTAAGCTGAATTGATACGAAAGGCAAGCAATAAAGAGAACAGGAACCCGATAGTAGTATGTACATAAGTTACCTTACTCAAAAAATTTGTTTTTTGCAGATGCAGCAGATCCATAAGCACAATATCTACCACCATAGCGTAAATCCCTACCGCCACAATAAGCGGAAAGAGTTCGCGAAGAGTATCGGCCCTGTGAAAAGTAAAAACAAATTTAAACCACTCTTTAGGATTATAACTTATCATAACTAATTAACTTATAAATTTTTGTATTGCTTTATCTAAATAATTACATGCGTTAAAAACATCAGTAAAGGTATTGTACAGCGGCACGGCACTCAGGCGTATCACATCAGGTTCACGCCAATCGCCTATTACGCCATTATCGGTTAAAAAGTTAAATATCTTTTTAGCTTGCGGTCCGCATATCACCGATAACTGGCAACCGCGTGCCTCCGGGTCTGCCGGTGTAATGATGGTAAAATGCTCTTTTCCGTATTTACTGTTTATATTTTTTATCAGATATTCAAAATAGCCCGTTAAAAGCAAGCTTTTCCCTCGAAGCGTGTCTATACCGCCCGCACGGTTAAAAATGTCAAGAGAGGCCTTTAAAAGTGCCAGCAGCAGTATTGGGCTGGTGCTTACCTGCCAGCCTTCTGCCCCAATCGCAGCATCAAAACAGGATTTCATTAAAAAACGCTTGTCCTCGCGGTAGCCCCACCAGCCGGCAAAGCGGTTCAATGAGGCGTCGGCATGGTGCTTTTCGTGTACAAATATGCCGCTTATGCCGCCGGGGCCGGCATTCATGTATTTGTAAGAACACCAGCAGGCAAAGTCAACACCCCAATTATGCAGTTGCACAGGCACATTACCTGCCGCATGTGCCAAATCGAACCCGGCAATGGCACCGGCCTTATGCGCTGCTTGTGTAATAGCCTGCAAATCGAAATACTGCCCCGTGTAATAATTTATGCCGCCAAATAGCACCAACGCCAGATCGTCCTTATGCTCGTCTATGTTTTGCAGGATATCTGCAGTGCGTAAAGTGTGTTCACCTTCACGCGGGGATAATTCGATGATCGCGTCTTCGGGGTCAAATCCATGAAACTTAGCCTGGCTTTCCAAAGCATACTGATCTGATGGAAAAGCACCCGCCTCCATTATTATTTTATACCTTTTACTGCTTGGTTTATAAAAACTTACAAGTAATAAGTGAAGATTTACTGTAAGTGAGTTCATGATGGCCACCTCGCTATTTTTAGCGCCAACTATGGGTGCGGTCAGTACTGCAACTTCTTTATGATAGCTTAGCCAGGGGGCTTCGCCATCAAACCACCCCTCTACACCTTTATTTTGCCATGCCGTTAGTTGCTCTGCAATATATTTTTGTGCCAATACAGGCTGCAATCCAAGCGAGTTACCACAGAGGTAAATAACATCCCTGCCATTATGCCGGGGTATTAAAAAATCATTGCGGAAGTGCTTAAGCTTATCCTGTTCGTCAAGTTGCCCGGCAAATTCAGGCGTAGGCTGATACTGCATCAGTTAGTATTATTTTGCCACAAATTAAAATAAAGAAACTGAAATATCCATACAGATATTTATTTGTTAGGCTTGCTAACATAAATGTTACCCTTAACATAAAAGCGATAAGGTAATAAGGCATCATCGCCGGCATAATCAACCCCTACCCGCGGACCAGTCATTACTTCCTCATCCGTAAAAGTTAACCCCCTGTCCTCTATCCATATAGTATCACTTAACATGCTGATAGCATTTATATTGCGTGAAATACCTAAAGCCTTTGCCACCGAACCAGGCCCCATGGTTATATTGGGTTTAACAACCGGCATATTGCGCCTAAACTGCATAATATCAATCCCTTCAATAGGTTGAATGGCGCGTATCAATATAGCATGCGGTATGCCGGAAACCGAGGTGACCACGTTAAACATTTCGTGAATACCATAACACAAATACACATAAGCCCTGCCACCTTCTTCAAACATCGTTTTGGTACGCGGCGTTTGCCGGTTTCCAAAAGCATGTGAGGCGCGGTCGACAACACCATTGTACGCTTCTGTTTCTACTATGTAGCCGCCTGTTAACGCGCCATCAATGTTGGTAAACAGGTATTTACCCAGTAAATTGCAACTTAAAGCAACCACATCGTTGCTGAGGTAATAGGAATGGGGCAGCTTCATTTATTTATGATCTCGTTTATCAATTTATTCATTTCATCCGGCCTGTTGTATATCATAGCATGGTCGCCTTTGTCTATTATAACAGCATCTTTGATTCTCTTATATGAAAACACAATATCGTTATTACCCGTAATGTGGTGCAGGTTGGCCGATACATCTGTGTTTCGCCATTGCAAAATAGCTTTTAATGCCCACTTTAAAAATTTGGTTGATGTACTATGAAACATTTCATGGTATACTTTAGCGTCCTCTTCAGATAATCTATAAAATATCTTTTTAGCCCAAAAACCCAGCGTGAGATACAATTTTCCGGGTATGATATAGTATACGGGGATTTTCCTGAATACATAAAAGTACCAGGGCGCTTCTGTATGAGATTTGATGGTAGAGGTGATAATAACTTTTTTTACTGCAACTTTTTTTGCTATTTCAACTGCCAATATACCGCCTAATGAATTACCAATTACTATAGAATTTTCATCTATATCATAATGATCTATAATACGTTGCGCATAGGTTGTTAAAGTGTCCTGCGGTTTTGGATCAATCCAATTAATGTAAATAATCTCATGGCTCGACAACTTAATATTCCTGTACACATTGCTGTTTGCGGCTAAGCCGGGTATCAAAAATATACGGCTCATTTATCCAAAATTTCTTTTAATAATTTATTGATCTCATCGGCTTTATCAAATATCATGATATGCGTA
>JBDSIC010000075.1:0-2574 GCA_039918195.1 Mucilaginibacter sp. | reverse complement strand
GGTATTCCACCCCGGGTTAGCCCATTTGCGGTTGCCGGGCGTATTGCAGCGCATTGCTTTGGTATTTTTTGCCTGCACTATATTGTACCTCAAAACATCACAAAAAACACGCGACTGGTTGCTTGCCGTTTGTTTGGTCAGCTATTATATCATTATATGTTTTATACCGGTACCCGGCTTTGGCCCTGCCAATTTAGACCCCGAAACCAATATGGGCGCATGGGTAGACCGTACTGTATTTACCCAAAACCACCTTTGGATGCACTCGGTTACCTGGGACCCTGAAGGCCTGCTTGGTACCCTGCCCGCCATTGCTACCGGGCTGATAGGCATACGCGCCGGCAGTTGGCTTAAACGCCGCGACCGCGAGGATAGCAAAAAAGTAAGCTGGCTATTTACCTATGGCGTTATCGCAGCGGTACTCGGGCTGGTTTGGGGACTGTTCTTCCCTATTAATAAAGCACTATGGACAAGCTCATTCGTTTTATACACCGGCGGGTTGGCGCTTATTGCGTTGGCCATTAGTTACTGGCTGATAGATGTAAAAGGGTATAAAAAATATACGGGCTTTTTTGTTCCGTTTGGGGTTAATGCTATTACGGCTTATGTGCTGTCTATGTACATCCCGTTTTATATTAATAAACTCAGTTTTAATACTGCTAAGGGCAAAACATCAGTTTACCAGCTTTTATTTGAGCCGTACCTTTCGCCTGTTAATGCCTCGCTGGCGTATGCCGTTTTTATGCTGCTGCTGGTTTGGGTTGTTATGTGGATATTATACCGGAAAAAGCTCATAATAAAAGTATAAATACACCTATTGGGAATTAATGACCGCTGCATGTTAAAAATCCTGCTTTTTTTAACTCCAAACTTTTTTAAGTATTGCGCAAATAACCCAATATTTGAAATGCCTGTAAACTACTTTTTTATGCCTGGATCTTTTTATCGTTTCCTTATACTAATCGCCTCGTTATTTTTTGCCGGAACAGCCTGCGCGCAGGTTGAATACAGCCCTGCATTTCCGAAACTTACTGATAAATTGACCATCACTATAGCCCTTACAAAGGATTATGATACCCGTGCAAAAAAACTGCAAGGCCTTACCGACAGTGTATATATGTGGTCGGGTGCCAATACTTCAACTAACGGCAGTTTCAATTATACACCAAGTGGGCAGGTAAGCTTTAGCAAGCCCTTTGATTCTGGTAAAATGACTTATTTGGGCAACAGCAAATGGCAGATAACCTTTGTCCCGAAGGATTACTACCGCGTACCGGACGGCGTAGTAATAAAACAACTCATCTTCGCCCTTAAAAATGCCGACGGCACAGCCCAAACCGAATCGTTTTATATACAGCTGGGCCTTACGCCATATAAAATACTGCCTTTACCGGCAGGGGTTAAGGACGGTATCAATTACATCGATGACAAAACGGTTATCCTGTCGCTGCTGGCGCCTAAAAAGAAATATGTACATGTAATAGGCGATCTGACCAACTGGCAAATTAACCCTGCCTACACCATGAACCGCACACCCGATGGCGAACGCTACTGGATAAAGATAGGTGGCCTGACACCGGGTAAGGAGTACCTGTTCCAGTATTTAGTAGATGGCTCCATCCGTACGGCAGACCCATATGCCGATAAAACTATTGATGCTAATTTTGACAAGGATATACCTGCTGAAACCTATCCCAACCTGCCGGCCTACCCATTCAAAAAAACAATTAACCCGGTAGCTGTACTGCAAACCGCGCAAAAACCCTATAACTGGCAGGTAAAAACGTTTACACCGCCGGATAAGAATAAAATGGTTATCTACGAATTGTGCATTCGCGATTTTTCGGCAAAACACAATTACAAAACCGTAATGGACAGCCTTAACTACCTGCAAAAATTGGGCGTTAATGTTATTCAGCTGATGCCGGTGATGGAGTTTGACGGCAATTTAGGCTGGGGCTATAATCCTAACCAATATTTTGCTCCTGATAAATATTTTGGGACAAAGAATGAGCTGAAGGCATTAATTGATGAATGCCATAAGCGTAACGTGGCCGTAGTACTTGATATTGTTTTCAACCATTCGTGGGGCTATAACCCATTATGTATCATATACTGGAATTCAAGCACCTTTGAACCGGCTGCAAATAACCCCTGGTATAATCCTACCGATAGCTTTGTCAATCCTGCTGCACATTACGGGCCAGATTTTAACCACGAAAGCCTTTACACACAAAAGTTTATTGATGATGTGAACGCCTATTGGCTAACCGAATATAAAGTTGATGGTTTCCGGTTTGATTTTACCAAGGGATTTACTAACCAGCCCAAACCTGCCAGCGACCCATGGGGCGATGCCTACGATGCCTCGCGCATTGCCATTTTAAAACGCATGACCACGGCCATGTGGACGGTGAAGCCGGACGCGATAGCCATATTTGAGCACCTGAGTTTTAACAACCAGGAAGAACGCGAACTTGCCGATCATGGTATTATGCTGTGGTCTAATTATACCTATCATTTCACTGAGCTTATGAAAGGCGCAAGCGTGGGGCTAACCTGGATGAATTATAA
>JBDSIC010000074.1:0-3138 GCA_039918195.1 Mucilaginibacter sp. | reverse complement strand
AAAACCCGCCGTATTACAGGGCGATATCCGGTTTGAAAAGGTTTGGTTTGCTTATAATGATGAGAACTGGGTGCTAAAAGATATCAGCTTCCAGGTAAAACCCGGTAAAACACTGGCGTTGGTGGGTGCCACAGGCGCGGGCAAGTCATCAACCATCAACATACTTAACCGTTTTTACGAAATAAATAAAGGCAGCGTAAAAATAGACGGCAATGATATCCGCGATTACGAAGTGAACTACTTGCGCTCGCGCATTGCCACGGTGATACAGGACGTATTTTTGTTCAGCGATACCATTGCCAATAACATCAGCCTAAATAATGATAACATTACCCGCGAGCAGATCATCGCGGCAGCAAAAGATGTGGGCGCACATGAGTTTATAGAACGCCTTCCCGGCGGTTATGACTACAATGTAATGGAACGCGGCGCAACCCTTTCGGGCGGGCAGGCACAACTGATATCATTTATCCGCGCATTGGTTTATAACCCGGCTATATTAGTGCTTGACGAGGCCACTTCATCGGTAGATACTGAAACTGAAGAACTGATACAACATGCCATTAATAAGCTGATGCAGGGCCGCACGGCTGTAGTGATAGCCCACCGCCTGTCAACCATACAAAATGCCGACAGCATTATAGTCCTTGACCACGGCGAAATAAAAGAAACCGGCACCCACCAGGAACTGCTGAAAATTGAGAACGGCTATTACCGTAAGCTTTACGACCTGCAGTTAAATTCTGCCGGAATAGCGCGTTAGCTATAAATTCCCGCTTTTATACCGTCATCACGGTAGAGCAAAATACTACATATGCGTTATTGATTGGGTTTGTTTTGCCCCATACTTTTGATTTGTCAAGTCACCCCCCTAAAAATTTGACAAGCTTTCAAGTATCTCTTTTAATGTGCAGTGGATCGTGTGGTTTGAATAAGCGATAATGGAAGATCTTAAAATCGAACATTAATACTTAAATAAAATTTCTAAAACACAATTAAAAAACACGGATCATGAAAACACGTATCACATTCATTTTAGCATTTTTAGTGCTAAGCGCATCATCAGTAATGGCACAAGGCCTTTTAGGTAAACTTGCAGGTGCCGCAACAGGAACAAACAATGCCGCGACCGGCGTAACCGGCGTAACAGGCAGTGTAGACAATGCTTTAGGCACAGCAAACAAAGTAGGCGAAACCATGGGTAAGTTAAAAGGCCTTTTCGGTAAAAAGAAAGCTAAAGAAGCTGAAGCTGCTGCTGCCGCACAAGCCGCGCAAAACGCATTGACTGCTGCACTGAATGCTGCCCCGGCCGCACCTGCATTAGCCCCGGGCTCAAAAATAACTGTTGTAACCGTAAGCGGTGCTGATTTTGCCACACTTAAAAAACTGAACGAAAACATTAAAGCCTGTGGTATTGTGCAGGATAGCAAAATGAAGTTCAGCTCTACTGCTTCTACCATTGAAGTTACCCACACTTCATCAACCGACGAGTTGCTTAAACTGATGCAGGAAACTTCGAAAGATGTATTTACCGAGAAACAACTGGAAGGTTTGGAAGATGGTAAAATAGCCCTGAAGCTAAAATAACAGCCCAAAAAATCATTTATATAAACCGAGTTGTTTTAGGAGGGAATTTAACCGGGAAACCGGTTGTTCCCTTTTTTGTTGTCTCACCTAATCCGATAGCTATCGGATTAGGTGAGACTCTTCTACGGCTGTACCTTCCCTTTATCCATACCTTCTTCCTTTGGCGCATCTTTTATGGTCTGTACAGGCTGCTCCTCGTTTTCGTGCCTGCCTGCAATGTTTTCATTTTCAGGCTCGTCGGCATGGTATTGCCGGTCTTCTTTTCTAACTTTACTTTCGCCGCCATTGTCTGCGGGTCTTTGGGTAGGTGTGTCAGATGGCGATGGTTTATCGCTTGAATTTGCTGGCTTTGTCATATATACTGTATAACAGGCGCATTTGCGGATTGTTTATTAACACTTAACCGTTAATTTTTGTTAAACCTGTAATCACGGGGTTTTAAAAAGGCATTTAATAACAGATAAACTTTTACCTTTATAGCTGGTTTGTTAACTTCGCATGCAGGCTTGGGTTAATTGTTTATCTCAAACCGCATATATAACATCTCAAATCTTAATTAATGGAAGAATTTGAAGTAAGTACGGCAGCAAAAAAAACAAAGTCGATATACATATCAACTGTATTTGGATTGGCTATGGTATTGCTGATGATAGGCCTGCTTGGGCTGATATTGGTGCATGCCAATAACCTGTCGCGCTACGTAAAAGAAAATATAGTACTTAACATATTTGTTGACGATGCCGCGCACGAGCCCGATGTGCTGGAACTGCAAAAACAGCTGGATGCCAATATTATGGTAAAACAAACCCAGTATGTGAGCAAAGAATTAGCTGCCCGCAACCTGCAAAAAGACCTTGGCGAAGATTTTGTAAAGTTTTTAGGGTATAACCCGCTTTCGCAATCGCTGGATGTTTACCTGAAGGCCGATTATACAAATAATGCCGGTATAGAGAAATTTAAGGCACAGCTGCTAAAAAACCCGATGGTTAAAGAGGTTAAATACCAGCAATCTCTAGTTGACCAGATGAATCAGAATTTGGCATCCATCAGTCTTGTTATACTGGCCTTTGCCGGGATATTTATCGTGGTATCTGTAGCGCTTATCAATAATACCATCAGGCTGGCTATTTACTCCCAACGGTTTTTAATAAAATCAATGCAATTGGTTGGGGCTACCAAATCATTTATCCGCAAACCTTTTATTGCCTATGGTATATGGCATGGCCTGCTGGGTGGCTTAATAGCTATCATTATTTTAATGGGTACGCTTTATTTTGCCCAAAGCCAAATACCCGACCTGGTAGTTTTACAAAGCTATGCCGAGTTTGGCCTGGTATTTTTAATAGTGATAGGCATTGGCGTGCTAATATCAGCTGTAAGCACCTTTTTGGCAGTTAACAAATTTTTACGACTAAAAATATACGACCTGTACAGGTAAATCAAATTTCAATGTTCAATTCGAATGATTGAATCCGAAAAAATTAATCACTCATTCACCCATTCAATAAATCAGTAATTAATAAGATGGCACAAAAACCAGCAACCTCCTAT
>JBDSIC010000073.1:0-5811 GCA_039918195.1 Mucilaginibacter sp. | reverse complement strand
GGCTTATGTAATAGGCGTTAACCGTGTAGGGCACGATGGCAACGAGGTTTATCACTCCGGCGATTCGACCTGTATCGATCCTAACGGGAACGTGGTTTATTACAAGCGCGATGAAGAGGATGTGTATACTTTCACCATAAACCTTAACGAGGTGCAAAAAGCTCGCCGTACCCTGCCTTTTTTAAAGGATATGGATAGTTTTACCATAAAAAAATAATGCCGCCTGTTAATTATATGCGTACAGTATTATTTATCGCGGCCCTGCTCCTTTTTATTATCCCTGCATCGGCGCAAAAAAAGAAGGACAATACCCCTTTAGTTAACGTATTTATTGGTACCGAAGGTAAGGGTCACACCTACCCCGGCGCTGTGCTGCCTTATGGCATGGTGCAGCTTAGTCCGATTAGCCGTTTAAGCGGCACAGCTTATCAATTTACTGATACTTTAGTTTACGGCTTTTCACATAACCGCGTAAACACAGCTGATAATAATGAGGAGAGCAGCCTGCTATTTATGCCTACCACGGGCGAACCTAAGCTAAATACCGCCGATAACTCATCGCCCTATAAAAAAAAGGAAGAAGAAGCATCGCCCGGTTATTATAAAACCCTGCTTACCAAATATAATATTGGAGTTGAACTAACCACCACACAAAGGGCCGGGATGCAGCGGTATGATTTCCCGTCAACCGATAAAGCCAATATTATTATCGACCTGCAGCATGGCGGCGAGGTAGAGAATAGCTGGATAGAGGTAATTAACAAAAATGAACTGCGCGGTTATCGCGCCGCAAAAAGCGGCCAATACTATTTCTACGCCAAGTTTTCTAAACCATTTAAACTATATGGTATAGCGGCAAATAATGTTTTGCAGCCGGGTAAAAGCAAAGCCGAAGGAACGAACATAAAAATGTTTGTGCAGTACGATAACCCGGGGAATGTGATGGTAAAAGTTGGCCTGTCGCATGTAAGTGTGGAGGGTGCTTTAAAAAATCTGGATGCCGAGATACCGGCATTTGACTTTAAAGAAGTTCAAAAAGCGGCCAAAACCGCCTGGATAAATGAACTGGCTAAAATACAGGTAGAAGGCGGCGCGCCGTCAAAGTCTGCGCTGAACATGGCTGCCAATGCTAATCCCGACCCTGCCGTTCGTCATAAAAAGGCCCCGCCTGCGCCTGACTACGCGCTTTTGAAACAAACAACTTTTTATACCGCGCTGTATCATACCATGCTTACACCCAATATTGGCAGTGATGTTGACGGGCAATACCGCGGTTTAGATGGTAAAGTTACCCATGCGGTGGGTTTTACCTATTATGATCTTAGCAGCATTCAACAATCTAACCTGCCGCTGTACCAGTTTTTAACACTTACCGACCATAAGCGTACCATCGATGTTATCAAAAGTTACCTGGCTTCGCCTCTTTCAAAAAGGCTTAAAACTATTTTTGATCCCCTGCTGCAGGATGCCTTTACTAAAGGAATAAAAGATAAGGAAACCGAAAAGGCCGACGGCGATATCACCGCAAAAGCCAAATATGCCCCGATACTCCTCAACGAAATGTATCTGGATAGTTTGTTTAATGGCATTTCGAACAGCAATCCTTATAACCACCTGCCCTATATGTACAGCTTTACGCCATCGCAGCAAAAAATGCAGTCGGCTTTAAATGGAGTTATAAGGCAATACACTGCGGCGCCTAACGGCATCCCAGCTATTGATAATCAGGCACAGCTTTCGGCGTGGTATGTAATGAGTTGTTTGGGTATTTACAACCTGGCACCCACAAAAGCCCAGTACGTTATTGGTTTGCCACAATTTGATAAAGCGCTGATCACCCTGCCAAATGATAAAAAATTCACTATTATAAATACCGGCGCGAGCATATCGCGCGGTAACATCTATCTACAGGGATTAAATCTTAACAAGCAGGGCTACAATAAATTATTCATCAATTACGAGGACCTTATTAAAGGTGGTGAGTTGGAGGTATTTACCGGCACTATGCCCAACAAACTTTTTATGCAGGACCTGGAAAAGCCCGATTTGAAATAAAAGTGTCATTTCGAACGAAGAGAGAAATCCTATACGCCATGTGTTGCGGACTTGCATGGCGTATAGGATTTCTCCTCGTACCTCGTTCGAAATGACCTTTTTATATTATCTACTTTATCACCGTTTCGCTCAGGTGTATCACATAAGCATCATTCGCGTCAGTCCACGGGATGATCAGTTCAAAGTTATCCTTTAAAGACATGGTGCCTTCGTAAACCGGCACTGTGCCGCTTACTGCCGCACCGCCGCTTTCAGGTATCTTCTCTATCCTAACATCAAACTTCTTTGATGCAGGTACATACCCCGGGAAGGCCTGGCCTAACTTCGAAAATTTCACCTTCACATCGCCCGGCACCAAATTAAGTTTGGTGCCCAATAATATGTTTATCGATTTTGTTTTCGAGTCTTTACCCGCAAATACCTCTACATTTTTACCGGGGATGGTGGTTACTGTTTTGCCAGTTACGTCGCCATAACCTTTGTATACCCACCATGATGCCTTCGGCTCAAACGATGATGTTAAAATATCATCCAGCGTACCGGTAGACTGCGCGCTCCAGATGGCATGTATGGCCGCGTCAACCTGCGCGCGTTCCAGTTGCGCTATCAGCCAAGCTTGTTTGCCGGCATATTGCTCCGGCGCAAGGGTGTACTCGTTAATGTTTATTTTAACCTTAGTCAGGTTGTATTTGGTTAAGTAGTTACGTACAGCCTGCACCTCTGCTACAATGTTTGAAGGAAAATGCCACGCAACCACGTCAGGCACTACGTTCCGCTCCCTTGCCCATATCAGGAAGTTAATTACTTTGTTGCCACTGTTTGATGATACGCTTGGCGCCACAATGGTAGCATTTGGCAGCATCCGCTTGATTTGGCCATAAGCCCTTTGATAAGCAGTTAGTATTTGTATCTGCGGGCGCGGCCAAAAATAGTTCAGGTCGGGCTCGTTCCATATATCAAACTCGACGTTATCGGTAATGCCTGCTTTTATCACTTCGTTCACCTCGTTCTTAACAAACGTGTCCCATATCGACCAGTTGCCGTCATCGCCCGGAAAAAACGACGAGGAGTAACCAAAATACCAGTTATCTGATAATACGATCTGTTGCTTGATGCCCAGTTGTTTCATACGGGCAGCCTGCGTGCGTGTAGCCGGGGGCGTTGCCCTTACCATATGAATTTTTAAAGGCAATACCAGTTCGTCACTCGGCGATTGCCCGTCAGTAGTAAAGCCATGAAGAAAACCGCTGGCTACGTGGTTAATATCCCGCCCGGTACCGCTAAAATCAACCGTAACCGAATCGGATATGGTTGGCGGCTGTAAACCCTTTTCGCTAGCAAGTACGCTGCCGGCCCAGGTAAGGCCAACCTTTATACCGTCAACACTTAGTGTCGGGCTGGTGGCTGCTGCATTTTGGCGCAGCCTGAAGCCGTCTAAGTTAGTTACATCGGCCGCGCCGACACTTACATCGCTAAGCAATGGCGAAGGCTCAGTGCCTGAAAGGTCAGGGTTAACCCATAACGATGCTTTGTCGTTGGCATCGCCGTCAACAAACTCATAGGCTGTTGCCACCAAATAGGTCTGGTTAAAGCTATAGGTATCAGGCAGCCAGGTTGTGGTGGTCGACCCACCATCTAAACCGATATTAAAGCCCTCGCCCGCCGCGCGTATCATGATCCTGTTTTTGAACAGGCCGCCGAAAAAATGCGCGAAGTAATCGCCCGTGGCCGAAGCCGCTGTTACATTGATCAGCATAGAGGCATATACTTTTGTGCCGGCACCGGAACGTTCGCCAAAATTAAGGTTCAGGTCTTCAGTGCCGCTGGCTAATAATTGCACCTTATTGCCCACATCGCCGGGTAAATAGCCGGTATAGGTAAGGCTTCCGGCTGCTACCTGCGTTTCGCCTGTCGTGCCGCCTATGCGTACCCAGCCGCCGGTTCCGTTAAGGGTCCCTGTGGCATAATCAAACGGCTCGAAAATAAGGTTGTTCACATCGGCATCATGTACCGTTAAATGGTTCGCGCCTTTTTGAGCGGAGGAGGAAACATTGTCCTTTCTACATCTTGTCAGGCCACACAATAGGGCCAGTAACACTACCGAATAAGTAAGTTTATTCATACAAATTAAGCTAATTTTAAGATTTATAACTGGTTTTAATAACTGTGTTATAAATCTTCAAATAAAAATTTGTATATACAAGTTAAATGAACATAATACACTAATGTGGGTATGTTTGTTACATACTTATTATGGCCGGCAGATGGTAATTTTGTTACTTATCAGCGGAAAGCACCTTTACCATACTTTCTAATTCTGCCCGCTCTTTAGCCGGCAAAACAGGGTACTCCAGATCAAGCCCCTTTAATATTTCCAGTATAATTGTTGATACGGCTATCCGGCTAAACCATTTTTTGTCGGCAGGTATAATGTACCATGGGCAGCTCTCGGTAGCTGTTTCCTTTATGGCTGTTTCGTAGGCATCCATGTAGTCGTCCCAGTGTTCGCGTTCCTTTATATCACCGGCGGCAAACTTCCAGTTCTTTACCGGGTCCTCTATCCGCTCTAAAAAACGTTTCCGTTGCTCATCGCGCGACACATTTAAAAAGAATTTTACAATTACCGTACCGCTGGCGCACAGGTGTTTTTCAAAATTACGGATACTTTCATAACGGTGCGCCCAAAACTTCTTGTTTACTTTTTTTACGCTATCTATACCGGGCAGGTTTTCGTTCAGTACATATTCCGGGTGTACCTTGGCTACCAGCACATTTTCATAATGCGAGCGGTTATGGATACCAAACCTCCCCCGCTCGGGCAAGGCCTTGTAATGCCGCCATAAAAAGTCGTGGTCATATTCTTCGGTACTTGGCTGCTTAAAGCTAAATACCTGCGTCCCTTGAGGATTAAGCCCCGAAAGGGTGTGCTTGATAATGCTGTCCTTCCCGGCAGCGTCCATCGCCTGGAATATAATAAGCAGCGAATGTTTGTTGGATGAGTAAAATTTATCCTGCTGCGTGGCAACCTGTTCAACAAGTTCCTGCAAAATTTCGTCAGCATTTTCCTTGTGCATATTACCGTTATAAGCGGTATCATGATCTTTAAGCGAAAAACCTTTACTGCTTGTAACCTTTAACTTGCTTATAATATCTTTCATAAAACGAATGTTTTTAAAATAACCGGTAAAATTTTGCCGCAAATATTCCGTTTTAAATATTTGTCCATCCTATTATGGATTTACAGGCATAATTTTTTCATCTTTACCCCATGTTCCGACGCATACATAACCAATTCCTGCGCTATTTTGTTATATCTATTTACTTCATCATATTATTTTTCTGTGCGATAGAGTTGAATTTCCTGTGGGTATTCGGTTATTCGCCTGATATGCAAGATATTAAAAATCCTATCCTGTCTGTCGGTTCAGAGGTCTATACTGCCGACGGCAAGCTGATAGGCCAGTACTACCGCGAAAACCGTTCGCCGGTCGAGTTTAATAAGATATCACCCTACCTGATAAACGGCCTTATATCTACCGAAGACATTCGTTTTTACAACCATAACGGTGTAGACATCTATTCGTTTTTTAGCAGTATGGTCTCAACCGCGCAGGGGGAGAAACGCGGCGGCAGTACCATTACACAGCAGCTGGCCAAAAACCTGTTCAGTACCCGTAAAAAGAAATCGCAGGGAATAGCCAGATCGGTGCCTGTATTGCGCACCGTAGTTTACAAGTTTAAGGAGTGGCTAACCGC
>JBDSIC010000072.1:0-3978 GCA_039918195.1 Mucilaginibacter sp. | reverse complement strand
TGTATATACTCAGCCTGCCTTTGGTGATAGGTGCCAAACTGCTGTAAATACTTAAGTCGTTTGTAGGCCTGGTTAAAATCCTTAGCGGCAAACATGAACATCAATTTATTATAGGCGCTTTTGTTATGGTATGCAAAAAGCACCATACCGGCGTATTCCTTGCGCAACTGGTCCAACTGCTCCTGTAAACTATGTACAGAATTGGTGTTCTCGGATATCTGATTATCTAAATTTCTTACTTCGGAGTTGATGGTGGTGATCTTTTGTTCGCGCAGGTTTATTTGGGCTTTCAGGATGTTCAGCTGCTTTAAGGAGGTTTTTTTATTGCTGGCTGTTTGCTGGTATTCGCGGTTCAGTTTTTCCAGTTCTTCGTTAAGCTTGTCGCGGCGGCGCTTCAGGTCGGCACTGCTTTGGGCAAAGCCGTCAACGGCAAAAAACACCCCGATAATTAAAATAAATAGCTTAAGAAATCTCATCAAATCAAATAAATTAATCAGCCGCAGGCGAATAACGTTCAGGTATGCTGAATGAATAATCCAGCTCCTTGTCAAACTCTACTTTACTATACCGCAAATTAACCTGTATTTTTTGGTTTTTCACAACCGATGCGATATCTATTTGCGATGGCACCGCCCTGTCCTCGGCCAATATGAACATATTATTGGTTACCTGCAACGATTGACGGGCTGCCTGGTTGGCCAAACTGGTTTGCGTTACCCGCAGATCGGGACCAATAATTAATTTATACAGCAGCTGGTCTAACTTGCCGCTTAAATTAGTGTTGGGCGTAACTGTTTGCAGTTGTGTACTATCATTAAGCAATTTTGGTATGGCATTGCCAACCAGTAACGATTGCAGGGTGGTGTAATCAATTTGCTTGCTGGCATATTTATGTATAAAGCTAAAGGGCTTTTTAATGTAGATGCCCTGCAGCCTGTTAATAATAAAAATGCTGTCGGGTGTTATCAGTGCTCTTGCCACTTCAACGCCCAAAATAGCGGTAATTGATACCCATATTTTTTTATCCTTTTTAACACGAAAATTAAGGGTGCAGTCGTTCTCGTCGCCATCAATAACCAAGTCGGTTTTAGCTTTTGCCGAAAAGGTGTTAAAACTAACCTGTTTTGCCCTGATAGCCGTTAAGGCGGCGGCGTTAGTAGCCGGCTTAACAGCAGGCGGCACATTACGGTTTACAACCAATGGTTTTTTTGCTTTACAGCTTGCCAGTATTACAAGGCAGGCAACCAACAATATTTTATTCAATGTATTTCTTCTCATTTATTTTACGTTCTAAAACCGGCGAATCGCCGCCGTTCTGCTTAGCCTTTTTCCAGTTTTGCAGGGCGGCGTCTGTGTTACCTAAGTAAAACATGATATCGCCATAATGTTCTACCTGTACCGCACTATTATTTTTATCGTGCAATATGGCCTTCTCTATCCAGATACGGGCTTCGGCATAATTTTTTTGCCTGAACAGTATCCAGGCATAAGTATCTTCAAACGATGCTGTATTAGGTTGTAATTCGTTAGATTGCTTCGACATCGATGCCGCTACGTTTAAACGCTCACCTCTTAACGATAAATAGTACGCATAATTGTTTAGCGTGTAAGCACTGTTAGGATTATTGGCCAGTGCCTTATCATACGCATCGTCCGATGCCTTATTATCGTTTAACGAGTGGTAGCAATCGCCTAATGCCGAATACGTATACGCCATCAGGTTTTTATCCTCGCCATCCATGGAGACGGCATTTTTTAAATAGCCTAATGCTTTCTTGTAGTCTTTTTTTTGCAGCCAGCCCGCGCCTACCAAATAGTTCATCCAGGCCTGGTTAGGGAAATAACTTAAGGCTTCTTCCCCGTCCTTTATCGCGTCATCGGTATTTCCTTCGGACAGCTGCAGGCGTAACAGTTGCTCAAAAGCCGAATAATTATCTTTAGCAAGCGTTACCGCCCGCCTAAACACAGGTTTGGCCTCGGTATATTTTTCGTTTTGTACCAGCATATCGCCGTATAATGCCTGTGCTTTCGGGTCGTCGGGGTGCGTTTTTGAGAGGATGGCGCTTAACTCCAGCGCGCTGGCTTTGGCACCGGGGTCGGGGAATTTTGGCAGGTAGCCCAACACTATCCTTATTTTTTGGGTAACGTCAATTTCAGGGCTCGCAAATGCTATTACCAGTTCATTAAAACTGGCTTCGTAACTTTTTTTATCGCGGTAAATATCCGCGAGCGCCAGGTGAAGCTGACCATTATCCGGGTTTAATTTGCTCGATCTTTCAAGCACTGCCAGCGCTTTATCACTTAGTCCGTTGGAGTTATATAATTCGGCCAACAGCAGGTAATACCGCAGCTCGGCAGGGTTTTCCCGTATCATTTCATCCAGGTCGGCAGTGGCTTTATCCAGCTTGCCCTGTTTTAAATATATTTTTTGCCGGCCAATCATCAGGTCGTCAGTAATACCTATTACGGTTTCCAGCCTATCGTAAACCTTTAAAGCATCGTCGTACCTTTTCTCCAGGAACAGGGCATTCGCCTTGTCATAATAATAATCGGGTTTATCGGCATTTATACGCAGCAGCTCATTATACACATTTTCTAAAGCTGCAATATTGTTGGTTTTTTGATAGGTATCTGCCAGTGCGAGCCAGTACCATTCGTTGTCGGGGTTTACGGTTACCGCTTTTTCAAGCAGGGGCTGTGCCTCTGCTTCTTTGTCCTGACTTTTTTTAAGTGCACCCAGTTCAAACAGCGCGGCATCGTTGGCGGGGTCTATCTGTAAAACACGGGTAAACAGTTCGGTAGCCAGTACAAAGTTCTCAATGGTTTTTTCGCGTATGGCCGAAAAAAATAGCTGTTTAGACATAATGCTGTCCATTGGCGTCATGGGCTTGCCCACAACCATAACCACGCCGTTTGCCTTTGCCTGCTTTTTAGTTTGGGCAAACATAACGGTTGGCAATGCCAGCAATACTATCAACAACTTCAACCTCATTATTTATGCTACCCCCGTATGTCCATAACCACCGGCGCCCCGCGAAGTTTCATTTAATACTTCAACCTGCTGCCAGCGGGCTTTTTCGTGGCGTGCCACTACCATTTGAGCTATCCTTTCGCCCGTGTTTACTATAAAGTCCTGGTTAGACAGGTTTACCAGCAATATTTTTATCTCGCCACGGTAATCCGCGTCAATAGTACCGGGCGAATTAACAATGCCTATACCATGCTTAAACGCCAAACCGCTGCGCGGGCGTATCTGCGCCTCAAAACCTTCCGGCAATTCAATATACAACCCAGTTGAGATCAGTTTACGCTCCAAAGGTTTAAGTGTTACAGGCGTTTCGATAAATGCCCGCAGGTCCATCCCGGCGGCGTGCAATGTTTCGTAGGATGGTAATGGGTTATCCGACTTATTTATAACTCTGATGATCATCTTCTAAATATGCTTAATAATTCTTTACGCTCAAAATAAAATGCTGTTAAACAGTAGGCTATCAGCATACCATTACCAATAAATATGTTCCGCTTAAATACCACGAACGACAGGTAAACGATAATGGTTGATGATATGATATAAGCCAAATTCTTTTTGATATTATAAGGTATGGGATAATGTTTGTGCCCCCACAGGTAGGATAATATCATCATGGTAGCGTAAGCCGCCATTGACGTCCAGGCGGATGCCATGTAGCTGTATCTGGGTATGAACAGCACGTTAAATACGATGGTGATAATAGCGCCCGCGCCCGAAATATACAGGGCATACTGGGTTTGATCAGACAGTTTATACCATACCGAGAGGTTCATGTAGATACCCAGGCAAACATAGCCTAACAGCAATGGCGGCACTACGTCAAGCCCTACCCAATATTTACTATCGGGGACATAGTACTTTAATATTTCGATGTTTGCCACTACGCCCACAAAAATTACGCACATCATGATCACAAAATAATTCATGATACGGGCGTAGGTATACGG
>JBDSIC010000071.1:0-8482 GCA_039918195.1 Mucilaginibacter sp. | reverse complement strand
GGACAGCTTGCTTAATGGTTCGATATAAGAGAACCGTGTACCCCAGGTGCTGGTGCGGCTATTGGTGTTAATACGCTGGTTTAATGGTGTGGTAGGCTCGCCTACGGTATAGTTATAAATGGGGTTGTCAAACTGGTCGTTTTTAGACGTAGAATAGCTTACGTTTAAATTAAAATTACGGCCGCGGTTATTAAATTTATGGTTGAATAAACCATTTATGTTAAAGTTGGGCGCGGTAGTATTGGTAAGCGAATTTATCGTATAGGCCAGGTTATCGGCAGTATCAGTCCTTATAGATTGTGTGCTTTCATCACCAAATGAATTGGTACGCGAATAAGAGAATGAAGGATTGATCTTAATATAGTTCATGCTATCCGGGCTATACTCCATATTGAAATCAAAACGGTGGTTTAACGGGTTCCTGGTTTGGTTACTTGCCGTAGTGCTTGTGCTGGGGTTAACCAACCTATTTATTTGCAGCGACTGGCTGTTGGTGAAAGTGCTATTATCAGAAAAGCTATAGTTACCATAAACAGATAACTTTTTGCCTATCTCATCGCGAAAGTTGATACCGATAGACTTGGCATCTGTAATGCCGTTTGCACCGGTAGTTTGGCCGCTTGCGCCCCGTAGCGCATTACCCCGGCCACCACCGCCACCGCCTCCACCACCAAAGTTTCCGCCGAAACCACCTGAAGTTGGTGACGTAAAGGAAAATGTATTTACGTTGGTGTTGTTTAAGCTGCCTAACACGGCAATCTGCTGCTGGTCTTTAAATTTAAAGAAGTTCAGGGTGCCTAAATAGCGGTTCTCGTTGGTAACACCCGGGTCTTTAGGTAAAGCATCGCTACCATCCCCCGCAGTTGCCTGCAACGAATAGCCATAGTTTTTATCCTTGCGTACATTGATATTCAATATTTTGGTAGGCTCACCGCTCCTGATACCGGTTAGGTTGGCCTGGTCGCCATAGTCGTCGACTATCTGTATACTTTCTATAATATCTGCCGGCAGGTTTTTAGTGGCGGCCTGCAAATCGCCGCCGTAAAAATCTTTACCATTTAGCCTAACCTTGGTTATTTGCTGTCCCTGGGCGCTAACATTGCCATCTTTGTCAACATCTACTCCCGGCAGTTTTCTTAAAACATCTTCTATGGGTGCATTGTCGCGTACTTTATACGAACTTACTTTATATTCAACGGTATCCTCTTTAAGCACTACCGGGTTGGCTGCCGCTGTAATGGTAACCTGGCCAAGCTGGTTGCTTTCAAAATTCATTATAATTGGGTCAAGCACCACCAGCCCGCTATCACTCTCCAGCGAATAACGTTTGGCGATAGCTTCAAACCCTATCGAAGTTACCGTGATCCTTATCTTTTTGCCTTTTACCGAGGGGAAGGAGAATTTACCATCAACATCTGCTGCGGTGAGTGTGCTGTCGCCTTGGTCGGAGGTTAACTTAACGCTTGCCCCGGGTACCGAAAGCTTCGCGGTGTCAATAACTGAACCACGAACCTGTATGCCATTTTGGGCAAATAATTGAGTTGCTGTTAATAATAAAAACCCCAAACCCAGGACAAATGATCTCATTTATATACTTTTTATAGATAATACTCCTTAATAATTACAGTACAGACAGTAATAAGATGCAAATGTTTAACTATTAAACTGTAAAAGGGCCAAATCATAGCATTGTTACAGAAAAATAGGTGTAAAGAAAATATTACACATGTGTTAGTAAAATGGAAGGTAAAAAAGATAACAAAAGGTTAAATATTTTCGTTTATAGGGCACATCATCATTAACCTATGGCTAAATTAAAAACATCGCTGCACTCACGGGTGCACAACTGGATCAATGCGATCGGGTTCAGGCTAAACGCCTCGCAAACAGAAGATAATGTAACCGTCAATCATTATTTTTTTGAAACATTCAATTTTTTTGAAAGGGAAAAAAATAACGACCATTCAAAGTCGAAATTCCTGTGCTTTGATATGTATGGCGAAAAAATACCGGTACGGTCATTATTAGATCTTCAATCGGCATTTTTTGACAATATCAGCCAGCTAAAATAACAATGTCTATATGCGGCGTTTCAGCGTAAGTATGATGTTATCATACTTACCTTCGTGAAAAATGCCGAGCAAAATGCTGCGGTCCTCCTTTGACCTGAATAACTCATCTATCTCTTCGAGGCTCATTTTTACTACGGGCTTGAAGTTGATAGATACTATCTCGTCATTTTTTTCGAGACCGATGTCGTACCCGGGCGAACCCGGCTCAACCCGGCTGATGATGACGTGTTTATGGTCGTTACCGGTGCCATAATATTCAAGCCCGCTCATATCATGCTCAAAAGGCTGGTTAAACCCTTTGGCTTTTTTAATATATATAGCATTTTCGCTGTAATTGAAAATGATCTTTAACCGTTTTAATATCCCGGTACCCAGGTTGCCATCCCTTTTTACCGACAACTGGGTGAATGTATTTGTCCCGTCAGGAAACGATGCCAGGGGCTCTTTCAATTTGATGTTTCCTATTTCCAATGCCTTTATCCGGCTAATAAAACCGTGTATGGGGCCGTTAAGCCCTACCCCTAAATTAGCAGCGATAAATTTTTGCGGCAGCCCTTTTTCTTTGATCACATTTTCTAATGATACAGGATGGCCCGCCCCCAGATCGATAACCAATTTGTTCATTGCCGAAGTTCCGTCCGGCATGGTTATTTTTGCCTGTATGTAAGGTTTTTTTTCTTCAATACTGATCGGGATCCTGGTGCCCCCTTTAAGTAACCGGAGGTTTTCGGGCCGGCAAACGGTAAGTGTGCTGTCCGAAAAATCTATTTGCACGGCCAGTTTGTTAAAAAATTCGTAACCCAGTAAACCATGTACGGGCAGGCCTACAAAGTTTGATAGGCTGAAATGGTCTTTTTTAAGTATCGCTGCCGATACATGATAACTTTTTAGCCCGGGGATATTAACATTTAAAGGGGATGTAATGTACGCTTCGGCATCACCGCCTTCGCCCAGGCCCGAAATTTTTACTGTTCGTTTGCTGGTAATGTTTAACGAATCGACCAGTGTAGGGTCGGTAATAAGCATAATGCCGACACCGGTGTCTAAAATAAAATTATAAGGCCCCTGGTTGTTGATGTGCAATTTTATCAATACCATATTGCGGATATGCTGAAAAGGGATAGTTACACGCCGCTGGTTGCTGTCTACATCGAAATACTGGGCACGGGTTGTTAAAAAGCAGGGCAATAGCAGGAATACAACAGTTATAAACCGCAGCAGAAAATTTCCGGTAAATTGCTTAACCTTCAAGGCAGGTATAATTAGTATTTAAAATTACAATTAAATACTAACTATCGGGCAAGCTATTTACCTGTCATTTCTTAGGGTTGCCCTTGTCGTCGCAGTCGGGTTTGGAATCATCCTTATCATCGCACTTAAGCGCGCCCTCAAGCTCGGGGTTTTGAAGCGGCATTTCTTTTACCGTACGTACAACTTCAGTTTGCTGTACAGATACCGCGTAATCAGCGGGTTCAATTTTACTTCCCTGTGCCTCGGCATATACCTGTGTAAATTCAGCGCCTATGTAGAGTATGGCAGCGGTATAGTATATCCAAACCAAAATAACAATAATAGATCCGGCCGCACCGTAAGTAGAACCCGGCGCTATGTATGTAAGATAAATGCTGATAAGATACTGACCCAGCATAAACAGTAAGGACGTAAAAAATGCACCCGCACGTACATCCTTCCATTTTATCTTCACATCAGGCAGTACCTTAAATATTATGGCGAATAGTACCGAAATTATAATTAGTGTGATACAAAAGTTAATTACGTATAACAAAGTGCCGCTTATAGCATTGCTGATACCATCATTTGTTATCACCAGGTTTATAAAACGCTCTATCTGTGTGCTTAATAAATTGATAATAAAGTTAATGAGTAATGAGGCCAGCAACAAGAAACCTAAGCTCACAATAAGCGAAAAAGAAAGAAACCTGTTCTGCAGCATTTTTACCCAGCCTTTTTTAGGTTTTGCTTTTACCCGCCAAATGATATTGAGGGAATCTTGAATCTCTAAAAACAAACTACTTGCACCTAGCAGCAAAGTAACAACACCTATAATAAAGCCTACCCCGCTTTTACCGTTAAGTTGTAAACCGCCCACTGTACTTTGTATTTGTGCGGCGGCATCGGCACCTACGTAATTCCTGATATGCACATATAAACTATCGGTTGTCGTGTTAGGGATCAACCCTACCAGTGCCAGGATCAAAAACAATAATGGCGCTATTGAAAAAATAGTATAATAAGCCAGCGATGCGCTAAGCTTTAACCCGTTATCATCAGAGAAACCGCTAAAGGTTGCCTTTAGTACCTTCCATAGCTGTTTAAAATATTCTTTACTAAACATCTTCATATGTCACTGCTGTTTTTTATCAGTAATCACTTAGCTAACAGTGATTACTAAAGTAATGTTTTGAACTTAAATAATCAATTTTATAGATATTCGAAAGGTATATCCATCAGCTCGTATTGCTCCCAGCCGTTAAAATCGTAATGCCACCATTCGCTGGGGTATATTTTAAAGCCATTCGCTTCCATAACCGCACGCAATATTTCGCGGTTCTTTAGCTTCTGCGGACTTAAATCCGGGTAGTCTGCGGCGGCGGCCTTCTCAAAGCTGTCGTAACCCGTAGGCATATCCAGTTCGCGGCCGGTTTTAATATCAATAAGTGTGAGGTCAATAGCGCAGCCCCTGTTATGGCGCGACCCTTTAGCGGGGTCAGCCACAAAGGTGGTATCCTTAGCTATCTCGTAAAATTTAACAGTAACCGAGTAGGGCCTGTAAGCGTCATATATTTTAAGCGCCAGCCCACGCGCCTTTAACGCAAGCTGTACTTGCTGTAATGCCTTAACTACCGGCAGTCGCGCAAATGCTTTTGCCTGCCGGTATACCGCCTGCCCCGTAAAATTATTTTTGGTAGCATAGCGTATATTAAGGGCTATGCCGGGTATCATTTTCTTTATTTCAACCAGCTTTTTAGCGGGATGATTATTTACATAGTCAGCATAATTTTTTATACTGACTATCTTCGAATTATCAATATACTTATATGATTGCGCCGAAGCAGTGCTGGTGATGCCTGTGAGCAAGCATAAAACAAGCCCCAATTTCATTTTATAGGTTTGAAACTATTAAAAGGTCAAGGTCTTTACAGGGAATGGAAAAACGTTCGGCTATATGTTTATTGGTAAGCTGGCCCTGGTAAATGTATACGGCGTTGCGCACGCCCGCATTTTTCCAGATAACATTTTTTATGCCGCCATTATCGCCAATATCCACCAGTATGGGTGCGAATATATTGGTTAAGGCATAGGTTGCGGTACGGGCCACGCGCGAGGCTATGTTAGGCACGCAATAATGTATCACATCGTGCTTACGAAAAACCGGTTCGGTGTGGTTGGTTACTTCTGATGTTTCGAAACAGCCGCCCTGATCAATGCTCACGTCAATAATCACCGAGTCGCGTTTCATGCGGCTAACGGTTTCTTCTGATATGATACAGGGGCTGCGGCCATCCTCGGCACGGATGGCGCCTATGGCCACATCGCAGGTAGTAATTGCTTTTTCAAGCACAATAGGCTGCACTACCGAAGTAAATACCCGGTTGCCAATATTATTCTGCAGCCGGCGCAACTTGTATATGGAGGGATCGAATACCTTCACTTCGGCACCCAATGCCAGCGCGGTGCGGGCAGCATATTCGCCTACTGTACCAGCACCCAAAATTACGATCTCGGTAGGTGGTACGCCCGTTATGCCGCCAAGCATCAGGCCTTTGCCGTCAAAAACATTGCTTAAATATTCGGCAGCTATCAGTATAGAGGTAGCGCCTACAATTTCGCTCATGGCACGCACTACGGTAAGCGAGCCGCCTTCGTCAAGTAAATGCTCAAAGCACAGCGCGGTTATTTTTTTATTGAGGAGAGCCTGCAGGATCTCGGCCTTCATGGTGGCTATTTGCAGGGTTGATATCAACAGCTGACCGGGTTTCATCAGCTCAATTTCGGCCATGGTGGGCGGCGCTATCTTTATAATGATATCGGCCTCGTAAACAGATTTGGTGTCGTAAACAATTCGCCCGCCCTGTTCGCTGTAATCCTTATCTAAAAAATTAGCGGCTTTGCCGGCATTGCTTTCCAGCACCACATCGTGCCCGTTATTAACCAGCAGGGCAACAGATAATGGGGTAAGCGGTATCCTGTTTTCCTGGAATGAAACTTCTTTGGGAATGCCTATATAAAGTTTGTTTTTCCTGGTCTTAATTTCCAGCATCGATTCCTGGGTTTGCATCATGGCCTGTTTTGCCACATCAGAAAACCCGCTGTATTTCCCTGAACTCATTTATCTGTCAATTTCTGAATGTTGAAGATAAGAAAAAAAATATTTACAAGGTTAAATATTTGTAACCCTTATTTCGCGCGAGCCATCATTTAATACACTAATACTGATGCGGGTATAGTGTTGGGGCAAAAGGTCGGGTATCTTCTCTGGCCATTCAATAAAGCAATGATAGCCCGAATAAAAATAATCCTCGCAGCCCATATCCAGTGCTTCAGTTTGGTTTTTCAGGCGATAAAAATCAAAATGGTATATCTTGTTGTGTTTGCCATGGTACTCGTTAACAATGGCAAATGTGGGGCTGGTTACTGCATCCTCCACGCCTAATGCCGCGCATAACTCTTTTATCAGCGTGGTTTTGCCTGCCCCCATATCGCCATAAAAGAGGAATATTTTGTTGCTGCAGGCGTGGGATAGTATCTGTGCGGCGGCTTGGGGTAGTTGGGATATGGATGTGGCGGTTAGTAACATAATAACTTTTATCGAAGCATCGCTATTAGCCTCACCTAAGTCCTCTCCAAAGGAGAGGACTTGAAGATTTTTTTTTAAGTCTCCCCTTTCGGGGGAGATTTAGAGAGGGCTAATTGCCACGCTTCGTTCCTCGCAATGACGCGTGGTGATTAATGACTTGCCAAATTTAATTATTTAGGCCCGTAAGTCACTATCGGGATGATCATTTCCTCCAATGAAATGCCGCCGTGCTGGAAGGTTTCGTTATAGAAATTAACAAAGTGATTGTAGTTGTTCGGGTAAACAAAGTAGCTGTCGTTCTTCGCGAACACAAAGCTCGAACTTACATGCAGTTTGGGCAGCATCGCATCGTGCGGGTTGCGGACGTGGAACACCTCTTTGGCATTAAAATTAAGGTTACGACCCTGTTTGTAGCGCAGGTTAGTGTTCGTATTACGGTCGCCTATTATCTTGCTTGGGTTTTTAACTTTAATGGTACCGTGGTCAGTCGTAATAACCACCCTTACCTGTTTTGATGCCAGGAATTTAAGCAGTTCAAACAACGGCGAATGCTCAAACCATGAGAGCGTTAACGAGCGATAAGCCGCATCGTCACTGGCCAGTTCGCGTATCATCTGCATATCAGTACGGGCATGCGACAGCATATCCACAAAGTTATATACCACTACGTTCAGCTCGTTATTCATCAGGTTGTTAACTGATTCATTCAGCGCCCGGCCTTCGTCAATATTTAATATTTTATGGTACGAGTGTTTGCACTCTTTACGCAGGTTGCGTTTAATATTATCGCCCAAAAAGTAATCTTCAAACAGGTTTTTGCCGCCTTCATCCTCATCGTTCTGCCATTTATCGCCGTAACGCCTTTCCATATCCAGCGGCATCAGCCCCGAGAAAATGGAGTTACGCGCATATTGGGTAGCCGTTGGTAAAATACTGCAGTAGGTATCTTCCTCTTCCAGCCTGAAATACTCAGATATTATCGGGTTGATGATCTTGAACTGATCGTAACGCAAATTATCAATCAGGATAAAAAACAAGGGCTTGCCGTCACCTTCCAGTTTTGGGAATACTTTCTTTTTAAAAAGGTCCGGCGAAATTAAAGGCGCATTATTAGGGTCTTTTATCCAGCCTAAATAGTTCTTCTCAATAAATTTGCAAAACTGGGTGTTGGCCTCGGCCTTTTGCATGGTGAGTATCTCGTGCATGCCCGCATCTTCCAGTTGCTCAAGCTCCAGTTCCCAGTATATCAGTTTTTTATATACATCCACCCATTCCTGGTAACTCAGGTTATCATTAAGCGACATGCCCAGTGTCCTGAAATCCTGCTGATAGGCCATGGTGGTTTTTTCTGTCACCAGGCGTTTGTTCTCGGTCAGTTTTTTTATGGTAAGCAGTATTTGCTTGGGGTGTACCGGTTTTATCAGGTAGTCATCAATTTTAGAGCCTATGGCATCCTCCATCAAATACTCCTCCTCGCTTTTGGTTATCATAACAATAGGAACATCGTTATTCAGGTTCTTTATCAGCGCAAGTGTTTCTATCCCGGTTAGGCCGGGCATGTTCTCATCTAAAAAAACCAGGTCAAAGTAAC
>JBDSIC010000070.1:0-3808 GCA_039918195.1 Mucilaginibacter sp. | reverse complement strand
GTCCCACAAAAAGCCTTTTATGGCGAGCTTTTTCAGCGGGTATATCATGCCGTTGTATAATTTGGATATATTTTTATCAGTATAAAAGGCCTTTAAAGCGGTGTCGTTAGCAATCACCTGCCCGGCGGTCCACTCCTCTCCCGAAGTTGCACCTAATGACGATACCACTAAACCGATAGGCACATTCAACTCTTTATGCAATCTCCTGCCAAACAAATAGGCTATCGCGCTGAAATTACCGGCATCGGCGGGGGTACATATTTTCCACGGCGCGTTATGCTCTAAGTAATGTGCGGGTGCATCTGGTCGCCCGTAGGGCGTTTTTGATAAGCGTATACCGGGATAATTCGCGGCTGCTATTTCGGCCTTATAGTTGGTAATACCCGGCGAACCCGGCCACGACGAAGTGGAATCCACCACCATATCCATGTTCGACTGCCCGCTGCAAAGCCACACATCGCCTATCAAAATATTGCTGATCGTATTTGTCGCACCATTTTTTGTATCATTTGCTATTATTGTTTGGGGCGAGCTATTGGCCGCTGCCGCGGGAATAGCCACTTCCCAATCGCCTTTAGCGCCGGCAAGTACTGTAAACGCCCTGCTGTTCCAACTTACTTTAACTTCAACCCTATCCCCGGCAGGGGCCTGGCCCCAAACGGTAAAAGGCTTGCCACGTTGTACCACCATATTATCACCCAATACTTTCGATACCGAAAAAACCATGTTGTTCGCCGAAGTATCGGTAACAGCGGCAGTACAATAATTTGGTGCAATAAGCATTAAAATAATGCCGGCTAACAACAGCGTAGTAACTTTCTTCATATCAGGGTGGGTGGTTTAATAATCATTCAAATTACCGCTAATTTTCGCACTAATGCAATCGATGGCGGTAGCTTATTATAAAAGTTACATATCGGGAAATCTTTAACCGGAAACGTTTAATCCGGATATTGATTTACAGGACTTATAATAAATCACCGGCGGATAGTATATTTGACATTTATTCCTTACTACGAGAAACCTCTATGAAGAAAAAATTACTTATTTTTTTCCTTTCCCTTATTTTTTCGGCGTATAACCTGCATGCACAAACCGCCATTCGCGGGGTTGTTAACGATGAGGCGGGACAGCCTTTTCCGGGGGTAAGCATATCCGTAAAAGGAACAACAACAGGTACTGCAACAGATGTAAACGGCGCTTTTACTATTCGCACAGCTGCGGATGCTGTTCTGGTGTTTCGTGCTGTAGGCTACCTCCCGCAGGAAGTAACACCCGGAGGCCGCGAAACGATCAACATCACTTTATTAACAGATAGCCGTCAACTTACAGAGGTCGCCGTTACTGCTTTAGGCATTAAGCGCGAGCAAAAATCACTGGGTTATGCTACCCAGCAGGTGCGTGGCGACCAGTTAACCTTTACTAAAGAGCAAAACATTATCGGCTCGCTTGCAGGCAAGATCGCCGGCGCGCAGGTCATCGGTTCATCAGGCGCGAGCCTTGGGGGCACGCAAAAAATAAAGCTGCGGGGTGTTAATTCACTAAACGGCAATGGCGAGCCTTTGATAGTGGTTGACGGCACCCCCATTGCGCAAAACAACTTTAGCGGTAACGAGAACGGCGTGGACCTGGGTAACATATCGCAGGATATTAATCCCGAAGATATTGACAATATCAGTGTTTTAAAAGGCCCGGCCGCATCAGCGTTGTATGGCCTACGCGGGCAGTATGGTGCTATTCTTATCACCACCAATAAAGGTACTATCGGCGATAAAATCGTCAAAGTGACATTAAGAAGCGCTTATACTGTGGACAGGATAAGCAATTTTATGCCGCTGCAAAATATTTATGGCGTAGGTAATAATCAAACATTCCTCACGCTTGCCAACGGCCAAAAATATATTAACGGTAATGACGAAAGCTGGGGGCCAAAAATGGACGGCACGCCGGTTAGGATGTATTATAGCTTTTATCCGCAGGACCCGCAATTTGGACAGTTAACGCCCTTTGTGCCGCAGCCAAATAATATAAAAGACTATTTTGAGACCGGCCATAACATCAACAATGGCATTACGCTAACCGGCGGCGGCGATAACAGCGCTTTCCGGCTGAGCTATAACAATACTTATATTAATGGCACGCTACCCAATACCTGGCTGCGCCGTAACAATTTGGGCTTGAATGCCTCGTTTGCGCTTTCGCCGAAATTAACTGTGGGCACTAATATAAACTATGCCAATAATAGCGGCCAGCGGCCTGCACAGGGTTACCAGGGCTCGTTCACCGGTGCGGTGCAATGGTTTCAACGGAATTTGGATGTTAACCGTTTGCGCGATTATAAATACGCTGACGGCACTATCATGAACTGGAACGTTAACCCTAATTCGGACGGTGTTATTGTTAATAATAAACCCAGCGACTGGAACAACCCATTTTTTGACGCCTACAGCGTACTGAACAACGACGACCGCAACCGGGTATTTGGCGATGTGCACATAACCTACCAGTTATTGCCAAACCTGAAGTTAAGCGGCTTTGCCCGCACCGACTTTTTTACACAGAACGCCACGCACAAAGAGGCCATTGGCGGCAGGCTTAACGAAGGCTATGCCGTTACCAGGTACCAAAATACCGAGAACAACTACGAGTTTTTAGCGCAGTATGATAAACGCTGGAAGGATATAACACTAAATGTTATTGGCGGCGCTAACCTGTTAACGCAAAACCTTACAGGCAGTTACCAGGCTACGGTTGGCGGCCTTGCCAGCCTGGGCGATTATAACATCGACGCCTCCATCGACCGCCCTGTTAGCATACCTGCCAATGCGAAGAAACAGGTGCGCAGCGTTTATGCTACCAGCACCATCGGCTTTAAGGATACTTATTTTATTGATGCTACCTTACGTAACGATGTGTCGTCGGCTTTGCCTTCAAACCATAATTCATACTGGTACCCGTCGGTTTCGGGTAGTTTTGTGTTCAGCGAATTGCTGAACTGGCGGGCGCTTTCGTTTGGTAAACTTCGAGCGGGTTATGCCGTCGCGGGGGCCGACCTTGCGCCTTATCAAACCGCTATTGGCTATTTGCGCGGCGTAGTTTATCCTGCGCCAACAGGTACCATCACCAGTATAGCCGTGCCCGACCTGCTGAAGAACCCCAACATCAAACCGTCATTCGCCAATTCATTTGAACTGGGTGCCGACCTTAATTTTTTAAATAACCGCATAGGTGTGGCCTTTACTTATTATAACCAACAGAATAAAGACCAGATCATTAACCTTTCTGTTTCGGGTGCCAGCGGCTACGAGCAGGCCGTGGTAAACGCCGGGCTTATCGAGAACAAAGGCATTGAGCTATCACTTACCGGCAAGCCTGTTAAAACAAAGCTGTTCAGTTGGGATGCGACCTTGAATATTGCCCGTAATACCAGTATGGTTAAAGAGTTATATCCCGGCATAAATACATACCAGCTGGCAGTTAATACTTACTCAAGCGTATCGGTTTATCTTAACTCAACTGTCGGGCAGCCATTTGGTACGCTGGTGGGACAGGCCTACCTGCGCGATGCAGCAACAGGGAAGATATTGTTGGGTACCGACAATATGCCGCTGGTAGAAACGAATCATAATTTTGGCAGCGTATTACCCGAGTTTACAGGCGGCTTCCTCAACAATTTCAACATAGGCCGTATCAGCATTGGTGTGATGATAGACTTCCAAAAAGGCGGGCAATTTTTCAGCTGGTCTAAAATGCTGTCGGTTAAATCGGGGCAGGCGCCGGAAACAGCCGCCTTGAATGACAACGGCAA
>JBDSIC010000069.1:0-4153 GCA_039918195.1 Mucilaginibacter sp. | reverse complement strand
CTTGGCAAGGTCGTGCTCTACCAACTGAGCTACTTTCGCATATTTAGCAGAGTTGTAATTAAACTCTTATGCCTGGTATTTCAAACTTTAAAGCAGTGCTTTTCTGTTTGTGGCTGCAAATATAGAGAGAAAACTAAA
Source organism: Mucilaginibacter sp. (assembly GCA_039918195.1). Classification (GTDB taxonomy): domain Bacteria; phylum Bacteroidota; class Bacteroidia; order Sphingobacteriales; family Sphingobacteriaceae; genus Mucilaginibacter. The sequence continues at coordinate 4,015 of JBDSIC010000069.1, read as the reverse complement.
TCCTGCAAGCAAAAAGGTTTAAAAAATTTAACTTTTTTATAAGTCGCTGGCTTTCAAAACCTCCGCTACCATATCATTTTCATATCCCCGGCTTAAAGCGTATTGCTGCAGCTTATAACGGCGTTTAAAGGCATCCTTTTCTTTTACTAAAGCCGCTTTCTTTTGTAATAATACTTCTAAAACCTTCAAATAATCATCTGCATCAATACCCTGCAGTGCTTTTTTTATCAGTACGTCCGGTACCTGTTTTAGTTTAAGGCCCTGTTTTATTTTGATCTTACCCCAGTGTTTTTGGTTGAATTTACCTTTGGCGTAGGCGCGTGCAAAGCGTTCCTCGTTCAAAAAATTCTCTGTGATCAACCGGCTTATTACGCTTTCTACTACCCGGCCGGGCACACCCCAATCGTACAATTTGTTGCGTACTTCCTGCTGCGAGCGTTCCTGGTAGGCGCAATAATGCTCGGCTTTGGCCATCGCAGTATTCTCGTCGGTAATTTTTATGGTTTTTGTTTGTTCCATCCAAACCAAAATTCGTTAAAATTCTTGTATTGACAGAAATATAAGCAAATTCGTATCGTGATGCACAAAAGCCGTTATACCACAAGCCAGGTAAAGCAAATTATTAACGCCGGTGGCGATGTCCTCGCCGATAATCCAATCAGTATTTTACTTACAGACAGCCGCCGCATCAGCAATGCGTCGGGCGGATTGTTCTTTGCTCTCAGCGGCAGGCGTAACGGGCACGAGTTTGTGGCCGAGGCATATAACGCCGGTGTACGTGACTTTGTATTAAAACAACAGCCCGAGGGCTATTTTCCCGAGGCTAACCTGTTAATTGTTGACGATGTACTCACCGCGCTGCAAAAGCTGGCCGCACATCACCGCAGGCAATTTAAACTGCCGGTGATAGGTGTTACCGGAAGTAATGGCAAAACCATTGTAAAAGAGTGGCTTTACCAGTTGATGGCGCCCGACAAAAACATAGTGCGTAATCCCAAAAGTTATAATTCGCAAATTGGGGTGCCGCTTTCGGTTTGGCAGATTAATGATAAGAACGACCTGGGTATTTTTGAAGCCGGCGTATCCACCGTTGGCGAAATGGACAGGCTGGAAGCAATCATTCAGCCCGAAATAGGGGTGCTTACCCACATTGGATCGGCGCATGATGAAGGGTTTAAGGACCGCGGCGAAAAGATAGGCGAGAAACTAAAACTTTTTAAAAACTGCCGCCTGCTGGTGCACAATTACGAGGAGTTGCTTGATTTTAAGGATGACATAAAAGCACCTGAACGTTTTATATGGAGCCGCAGCTTTAACCAGGCCGACCTGTATGTTTTCAGCGAAACCATCATAGAGAAAAATTACTACCTGCGTGCCATGTACCGCGATAGCGAAATCGAATGCCTGATACCACTTAAGGACGAAGCTTCGGTTGAAAATGCTATTGTTTGCTGGGCAACCATGCTGGCCATGGGCTACAGCCCTGCGGATACCGACGACCGTATTGAACGCCTGGCACCGGTAAGTATGCGGCTGGAACTGAAAACCGGCATTAATGATTGCTCGGTTATTGATGATAGCTACAACTCGGATGTGCAGTCGCTGGAGATTGCGCTGAACTTTTTGAGCCAGCAAAACCAGCACCAAAAGAATACGCTGATACTGTCGGATATTTACCAATCGGGCTTACAGGAGGATGTTTTATACAAACAGGTGGCTGAGTTGGTAAAGGCTAAGCAGGTAAATAAATTTGTTGGAATAGGGGCAGCGCTGGTAGCGCACAGCGATTATTTTGACGTGCCCGAAAAGAGTTTTTATGCTGATACCTCCGAATTTCTGAGTGAATTACACGCACATCCTTTCCGCAATGAAACCGTTTTGCTGAAAGGTTCACGCAGTTTTGAGTTTGAACGCATAAGCCGCCTGCTGGTGCAAAAAGCCCACGAAACGGTAATGGAGATAAACCTGAACGCGTTATTGCATAACCTTAATTTCTACCGCTCTAAACTAACACCCGGTGTTAAGGTGATGGCTATGGTAAAAGCATTTTCGTATGGCAGCGGTACTTATGAGCTGGCCAATATGCTGCAATATAACAAGGTGGATTACCTGGCTGTAGCCTATACCGATGAGGGTGTAGCTTTAAGGCAGGCAGGCATAACAGTACCCTTAGTGGTGTTGAATACCGAAGTGACTGCCTTTGAAAAACTGGCCGAGTTTAAGCTGGAACCGGTATTGTACAGTTTTGGTTTGTTCGATAGTTTCATCAAATACGCGCAGGAAAATAATGTGTTCAATTACCCGGTTCACCTGAAGATTGATACGGGCATGCACCGTTTGGGTTTCGAGGATTTTGAAATAGAAACGTTGTGCGATATGCTGGAAGAAAACGCGTATGTGCGTATACAATCCGTATTCTCACATCTTGTTGCCAGCGATGCTGAAGAGCATGACCTGTTTACCCTGAAGCAGATCAACGCTTTTGAAAAGGCCTTTACTCAGATAGAGGAAGTGCTTGGCTACAAGGTGATCAAACACATGAGTAATACATCCGGTATTACACGCTGGCCGGCGGCACAGTATGATATGGTAAGGTTGGGGATAGGGCTTTATGGTATAGATGCGGCCATTACCGTGATTGAAAATGCGTTGCAGCCCATAGCCAGCCTTAAAACAAGTATATCGCAAATTAAAAAAGTAGTGGCGGGCGATACCGTAGGTTATAACCGCAACGGCGGCCTTAGCAAAGACGGGCGCATAGCTACCGTACGCATAGGTTATGCCGATGGGTACCTGCGTGCTTTTGGCAATGGGGTGGGCAGTATGCTGGTTAAAGGGCAGGTAGTGCCTACCGTGGGCAATATATCTATGGATATGTGCATGATAGATGTGAGTACGGTTGATGTTAAGGAAGGCGACGAAGTGATCGTATTTAATGATAAGCACCCGATAGAAGAGCTTGCCCGGCAAATAGGCACCATTCCGTACGAAATATTAACAAATGTTTCGCAACGGGTAAAAAGGGTGTATTTTTACGAATAATTAACCCTTTCGCACCGCGATGAAGAGATTAGCCGCTGCCATACTGAATTATTTTATAAAAGGGTTGCTGGTGGTAGTGCCGCTTGGTGTCGTTTTATTTATGATGTATTGGGCGGTTTCGACGATTGACAACGCCCTTAACTTAAGCGATGTACTATGGACGGATGCTAAAGGCAAGCCCATCTACATACCCGGCCTGGGCATAGTCAACGTTATTGTAATAATCCTGGTAGCAGGTATACTGGTTACCAACGTGATAACCGACCCCATAAAGCGCTGGTTCGAGCGTTGGGTTAACCGTTTCCCTTTGTTTAAATTCCTTTACTCCTCTATAAAAGATTTGACAGAAGCCTTCGTGGGCGAAGAAAAAAAATTCAGCGAACCGGTATTGGTGGAGGTGAATGAGTTCGGCCTTAAAAAAATAGGCTTTCTTGTTAAAAAAGACCTTAATGCTTTAGGGCTTCCCGGCGATGTGGCTGTTTATTTCCCGCTGTCGTACTCATTTGCCGGGCAGGTGGTGGTCATTTCTGCCGATAAGGTGAAGCCGATTAACCGCAGCGCGGCAGAGGTGATGAAATTCATTGTATCCGGCGGCGTAAGCGGGCTGGATTAAGCCTTCAGCGAAGACAGAACTTAAATCTTATATAATATTGAACACCGAATGTTGAATTTCGAATTACAAAGTAAACTTCATCATTCATTATTGGGTGTTGGATGTTCGATATTATTTTGTGTTTGGGGCACATGATGCACCTTCTTAAAACTCCGTATAGCCAACAAAGTACTTGCCAGCATTAATATCGCACCTAAAAAGAACGGCGCGCCGGGTAAATGCACAGCAGCACCGGGTTTGGTGAATGTGTAAAATACAAACGACATTACCATGGGGCCAAATATGGCACTTAGGCTCATTAAGCTGGTAAGGCCACCCTGTAGTTCGCCTTGTTCGTTGGCGGGTACCTCATTGGTCATA
>JBDSIC010000068.1:0-4551 GCA_039918195.1 Mucilaginibacter sp. | reverse complement strand
CTCCTTTGGAGAGGGGCTGGGGTGAGGCATAACCACCTATCTTTACAGCGTGATCATACAGGTAAGCGACCCGGAAAAATTTAAACAAAAAGCCTTAATGTGGGCGGTCGGTTTCGATGTAGCCTGCTACCTCGATTCAAATAACTTTAACGACCGATACGCTAAATTTGATGCACTTATAGCCGCAGGTGTTAAAGATGAATTATCAGCCAATGCCGGTACCGCATTTGAACAATTAGAACAATTTCGTAAAAAGCATGGCGGCTGGATAATCGGCTTTATGGGGTATGATCTGAAGAACGAGGTTGAGGCTCTTTCATCACACAACTTCGACGGTTTAGACTTTCCCGATCTTTACTTTTTTGCACCTGAATATCTTGTCAGTATAAAAGGCAATACCGTAGAAATTACCGGCGATAATGTTCAATGGGCTTTGGCAGAGATAGAGAACATGGCCTTACCGGTTGATGAAAAGCCATCCGCCATCAAACTGCAAACCCGCTTTACCAAAGAGGAATACATTGCTACTGCCAACAAAATAAAGCAGCATATTAGCCGGGGCGATATCTATGTAACTAATTTTTGCCAGGAGTTTTATGCTGATGATGCAGTAATAGACCCTTTGGCAACATTCTTTAAACTCAACAGTATATCGCCTAATCCCTTCAGCTGCTTTTTTAAATTGCGGGATAAGTATATCCTGTGCGCCTCGCCCGAGCGCTTTTTGGCTAAGCGGGGTAATCAGCTTATCTCGCAACCCATAAAAGGCACAGCCAAACGGGGCGCCAATGAAACTGAGGACGAACAAAACAAAGATTCGCTGAAACAGCATACCAAAGAGTTGCAGGAAAACGTAATGATAGTAGACCTTGTCCGTAACGACCTTACCCGTTCGGCTAAGCAGGGCACGGTGAAAACCGAAGAGCTTTTTGGCATTTACTCTTTCGCGCAGGTGCATCAAATGATATCTACCGTAGTATGTGAACTTGGTGAGGATATTAGCGCCGTACAGGCCGTAAAAAACACATTCCCCATGGGCAGCATGACCGGTGCGCCCAAAGTAAGCTCGATGAAGCTGATGGAAGAGTACGAGCTAAGCAAACGCGGGGTATACTCGGGCGCAATAGGTTACTTTGACCCTGATAACGACTTTGACTTTAATGTGGTGATACGGACTTTGCTGTATAACGAGAGTAATCAATACCTGTCATTCCAAACAGGCAGCGCGATAACATTTCATGCTGATGCTGAACAGGAGTACGAGGAATGCCTGCTTAAAGCAAAGGCTATTTTGGAAGTACTTGGTTTACCATCAGCTTAGTTGCACCCCTTACGCTGATAGATGAACCCTCCGCAAAAAAAGCTGAGTAAGGCTTAGCCGTTAAGTAGGACGCAAACGCATCACCGTATAAGGCTTTAACATCAGCTTCAAAAATGTATTCTTTCACTTCCCCTATTCGCCAGGGCACATGCTCTACCTGGTATTCCAACGTTGATACATTGTCCAGCCCGTTATACCCCCAATAATGCTCTAAAATAAATTCTTCGGCACTGCCGGGTTGCATTGGGGTGAAATTATAATTTACTGTAGCCCCGAGTTTATTCCATACTCCCTTAAGTTTCCATTGGTACAGGTAAGCTGTATGCTCGCTGTCAACCGGGATTACAGAATGCTGCATCGGCAATTTGCGGTAATGCTCCTTATACAAGGTATTGGCGACGAGCGGAATAAGGCTAAGCGGGACGATCTCGCTGACAAAAACGGTCCCGCGTTTCCACTCGGTACCGTTATAATGCCTTACATAAAAACGCAGGTTAACTTCTTCGAAATTTACATGGCCGGGCCACTTTACCCCAAGCACCCGGGTGTTGTTAAACATAAAACCCACCATGCTTACCAGCGCTTTTCCTTGCCATAGGTCAAGTTCCGTTCTGGCAGGCAAATAAGGTTTTAATATAGCCGGATCGACCTCGTAATTCAGCATTACCAGGTTATCCCAGCTCGCAGTTAAAAATTTAATTTTTCCCATGTACAAAAAATCCCACATTAAGCGGGATTCAGTTTCTTTATTTTTTCTTATTTCTTGTAATACTTCATCGCTTCGGGGATAGCATTTTCTATATTCCGTATACGGGTGGCATCAGCAGGGTGGGTGCTTAAAAACTCAGGTGGAGCACCGTTTTGTTTAGATGCCGCCATACGCTGCCAAAAATAAACAGCCTCACGCGGGTCGTAACCGGCCATAGCCATAAAGGTTAAACCGAGCCTGTCGGCTTCGTTCTCTTTATCTCTTGAATACTTAAGCATAGTTAATTGCCCGCCTACGCCATACAGCTGACCTATAATGGCTTGGGTAGTTTGCGATGTTCCGCCGGTTGCGGCACCAACTGCCGCCCCACCTGCCTGTGCAGCCATTTGCTGCGACATCGCTTCGGCCGAGTGCCTGGCTATGGCGTGCGCAATCTCATGGCCCATAACTACAGCCAAACCTGCATCCGATTTTGTAACGGGCAGTATACCGCTGTACACGGCAACTTTACCGCCGGGCATGCACCAGGCATTTATCTCTTTACTTTGTATCAGGTTAAATTCCCATTTAAAATTATACTGCCCGGCGTAACCATTTGCCTGCAAATATTTTTCGATGGCTACTGCTAACCTGCCGCCTATTGTTTTTACACGCTGGGCATCGGCAGTACCGCTAACCACTTTGGTTTGAGGGCTTGATAGTAATTGCGAGTAGCTTTGTGCGGCTGCGGCGTTTATCTGGTCATCGGGTACAAGGCTTAACTGCCTGCGGCCTGTTAGTGGTACAGTAGCACAAGAATAGATCACGATACATGCAACGATCGCGAGTAAGATTGGTTTGAATGTTTTCATAGCGTTTTTTAAGTAGCTTTTTTCTTAAATAGGTTTACTTTCGACTCCTTGCCTTTTAATAAACGCTCGATATTTTTTTGGTGGGTTACTAATATTAAAATACATATACACATTCCATATATTATGACTGATTTAATATACACAGGGAATATAAATGTTACACCTATGGGATATGTAAAACCAGCAGCTATAGAGCTTAATGACACATATTTAGTTATTAGCAGCACCGTTATAAATACCACAACGCAAAGCAGGGCCGCGTGCATATTAATAGCTAATATCATTCCAAATAATGTGGCGATGCCTTTACCGCCCCTGAAACCCGCAAAAATTGGGAACAAATGCCCCATTACAGCTGCAATACCCAAGGCAAGGGCATAGTTGGTAAACGCGATGGAATTGTGTGGGCCCGTAGTAGATACGCCTATAAAATAGGCCAGGTTTGTAGCCGTCCAGCCTTTTAATATATCAATAAGCATTACCGGGATACCCGCCTGCTTCCCTAAAACCCTGAAGGTATTTGTGGCACCGGCGTTGCCGCTGCCATATTCACGCACATCAATGCCGTAAAATGACAAACCTATCCAAACAGCTGTTGGGATGGACCCGCAAAGATAGGCCAGTATAAGCGCTGAAATTGAATAAATGGATATCATATACCCGCTACGTAACTAATTTGATAAAGGACGCTATTTATTTCCACCATTATTTAACAGCTTTTAAGCTGAGATCTAAACTTTTTACTGAGTTTGTTAAAGCACCTATTGAAACATAATCAACACCACAGGCTGCAAAGTCACTCACATTATCAACTGTTATACCGCCCGATGCCTCGGTAATATACCTGCCTTCTATCATATTAACGGCCTGTTTCAAATCGGTATAATTAAAATTATCAAGCATAATACGGTCAACACCGCCTGTTTGCAAAACCTGTTCCAGTTCGTCAAAATTACGCACCTCAATTTCAATGGCCAGCTTTTTAGTGCTTTGTATGTATTGGCGCGCATTTTCAATCGCCGCCCTTACCCCACCCGAATAATCAACATGATTATCCTTTATCAATATCATATCGTATAATCCAAGCCGGTGGTTAACACCCCCGCCTATCCTAACCGCCCATTTTTCGAGGTAACGCATACCGGGAGTTGTTTTCCGGGTATCTAACACTTTAGTATTGGTGCCTTTCAGCAAGTCGACTATTTGCCGTGTAAGTGTAGCGATGCCCGACATGCGTTGCATACAATTAAGTACCAGGCGCTCGGCAATAAGTATGCTATGAACGCTGCCCTCCACTGTAAATGCTATATCCTTCGGCTTTACAACGGTGCCGTCCTGTAAAAAAATATCCAGCTTCAATTCAGGGTCAACCACTTTAAATACCTCGGCAGCCAGCTCAACACCCGCCAAAACACCCTCATCCTTCACTAAAAGTTTTGCTTTTCCCTGTATACCGGCCGGTATAGTAGCCAACGAAGTGTGGTCGCCGTCACCCACATCCTCTTGTAACGAATTGGTAATAAATTGTTTGATCAGTTCCTTGTCCAAATTTCTTTGTTTTATGGCCTCAAAAATAAGAACAATTGCCAATTATTAAGTTTTTTCAACCTCAATACGCAAGTCTATTATTTGTAATTCGCCGTTAGTATCACTTAAAGTGAACGATACCC
>JBDSIC010000067.1:0-7777 GCA_039918195.1 Mucilaginibacter sp. | reverse complement strand
ACCTACAATTGCTGGCCGATAGCTGCCGTGCGCTGGGCTTAAAGGAAGTTGAGTGTTACTACTCAGGCAAGTTCTCCATCTGGCTGGAAAACAAGGCGCAGCAGGGTGGTTTGGTAAAAGCATTTGTTAAAGGATTGTGGCTGGCGGGTAAGATTTTTACGAAGATAGTTCCTGTTGAGAGCAAGGCTTTATCGCCATATATTGTTTTAAAGGCGGTAAAGTAATGACGGGCAAGAAAAACATATTTAAATATCGCAGCAGGATTGATAACCTTCCTGATAGTTTATTCTGCTGTATCATTTTTATTTCATAATGATTTCCTTCTTTCACTAATGATGCCGGGCTGGCATACGACTATTTATCCTTTACGTGACCATTTAATCCTCACAATAGTGGTTTTATTTTCCGCTGCCATAATTAATTTTTTATTTAAGCATTTATTGAAGATGCTTGAAAATCTCTTTAAATAACACCGTCATTGCAAGGAACGAAATAATGACGCGCGGGAAAAACCAACCTTCGCAGTCGCTCGGCTCCAGCCGAGTGACGACTATTTCCTGGCCTCCGGCCAATACATGCCGGAGGCCGAATAATAACGGTCACTCGGCTGGAGCCGAGCGACTGCATGTTTTCTATTTACTTCTTCCCCAAATACTTTACCTGCAATTGCTTTACAAAACGTAACCCCCTTTGCATAAAAGTTCCCTTACGATTTTTAAGGAAGTTCTTAATAGCCTGATGCGCCTGCTTATCTTCTTCAATTACAGCAGGAAAATAAGTAACAGGCTTTTTGGCTATCTGCACCTTATACATATCTTCTATGTTGGAGTGTACGCCCGTTCCATCGTGGCCTATGTTGTGAATAAGCGAGCGCGAAGGATTAAGTGTTAAACCCCCTTTTAGAAAAATAGACGCATACCAGCGTATGGCCCATGAATTGTTCTTCCCGGCTTTAAATTCTTCTATCTGCCTCCAGAAGTTCATGGTGCCTTCTACCGAGAAACGGTGTCTTTTATGGGCATCAAACTGCTGTATAAGTGTATCAATATCCGGTTCAAAATTTTTCCAGGCACGCGCCCAGGTGGCCCAGCCCCAACTGGTAGCTATATAATGAAAAAACGTTTGCGGCAATGCTTTATCCTGCAGCCCGAACATATAGGCACCGATGTGCATCACCTTTTCTTCTTCGGCGTATTTGGTTAAAGCCTCGTTAAAATATTGCAGCGTATGCTGCGATGAAAGCAGGTCATCCTCAAAAACGATAACCTTGCCGTAATCATTTACCAGTTGCGTAACCCCATCTATAATAGACATAGCCAAACCCAGGTTATGCTTACGCGATATTACTTTGACCGATTTAAACCCTGTTATCGCTTTTGCCAGTTGCCTTACCTGCTCTACCTTTGCTTTATCAGCTTCTGTTTTGGGCGCATCGGAGTAGATGAACAGCCTCGACTCATCTGCCAGCAAATTCTTTTGCAAATAGTTTAGCGTACGGCGGGTATGCTCGGGCCGGTTATGAACAAAAAGCGCTATCGGGGCAAGGTTTTGCATGGGTGGAAAGATAGTGACACGGTAACAATAAAAAAAATAACGTTTGTTACCCGGCTTAATTGTTTGTTAGCTGATGATAGCGAAAAATAAAAACTATAGTTTCGGGCATACCGGCGAAGGCCCGAATTTCCCCTTGCGGAACACATAGCTTACGGATAGCTCGATACCGCCCTGGCTGTTGGTGGCCGTACTAAATGCCGAAGTATTGAAATCGTAACTCGCACCGATGGTTAAATTGCCTATACGATACCCTACATTCGCCACGGCAGCATCACCAGTACGGTACATGGCCCCTACCATAAAAATATCCTGGTTACTAAATTTTATCTCTGAATAAGCGCCAAAGGCCTTTATCTCGCTCTTCGCTTGTTTTATGTAGATGGCATTGGGTGTAAGCGCGAAACTTTGGCTTACATTTACCCGTAACCCCCCATGCAAAGTGTACCTCACCGGTAATTTATAATCTGTTCCCACGCCACTGAAAGGGTCAGTTGGGCGCGATAGGTGCGCCAGGCTTATCCCGGCAAAAAAATTGGTTTTTTTATCCGGGCTGTCATCATGGTAAAATACACCTGCGCCGGCATCAAAAACGGTAGCACTATTAGACAGGAAATTTTCATTCGATGGTAAATTAGGGTCGTACCCGCCCGAGCCGGGATTGTACTGGCTTTCTGTGCGAAATTTAGAGGGGTCGATACTGCGGTTTATTATGCCCGCCTGTATGCCGAAGTTTAGCCACTGGTATTGGTTTGCCAGCTTTACGCCGTATCCAAAAGAACCTGATGCTGCAAAATAGTTATACCCTGCCGTACCTGCTTTTTGGTTAAGCACATTAAAACCCACACCGGTTTGACTTGTGGGCCGGTAATCGGCAGATAAGGCTGTTGATTTATAACCGCCGTCAATGGTGTTCCACTGGTTTTTAAAGTTGCCGCTTACGCGCAGGTCGCCGTCCATTAAACCTGTTAATGCCGGGTTAAGCCATAACGGATAGGCGTAGTATTGAGAAAAATGCGGATCTACCTGGGCTTGCACACGGGCAAATCCAGCCATTAAAACACATACAACTAACAGTATCTTTTTCACTGCGCTAATGTTACCGATCCTTTTTTATTTACTTTACTTCCATCAAGCATAACAGCTTCTACATAATACATATACACCCCTACAGGTACCATATTACCTTTATAACTTCCATCCCACCCGGTTTCCTTGTTTACTGAGCGGAATACCATCTCGCCCCATTGACTATATATCTGGAATACCAGGCTTTGTATGCCCTGGCTTTTAACATGTAAAATATCGTTGTTGCCATCACCATTGGGGCTAAACATATTTGCCACAAATATTTGATTTATTGCCGGCGTTAAGGCGGTACCCGTAACGGTTGCCGAAATATTGCCCAGTTCGCAGCTTAAAACGCCTGTGGCCCTCACCCTTAAAGCAACTGCTTGGCCTGTAGTAAGTGAGCCGGCGGTATAAGTAAGTACATTGCCCACACCAATAAATTCGCCGCCGTTAATGCTTACCTCGTATCCGGTGGCCGTGGTTACAGCGCTCCAATTGAAAACGATGCTGTTTAAAGTGATTTCGCCCATTGTAACTACCGGCGCAGGCAGGGGCCGTGCAAGAATGGCACTTACCGGTGTACGGGCCGAAACACAACCACCTTCGGATTCTGCTTCGGCATAAACAGTTAAATTTGTGTTAACAGGGGGCGTAATAAAGATGTCACCTGTAAAAATGCTGTTCCCGCCGGTTGCATTTGCATACCAGTTAACAGCTATTCCGGGCAGTGTGCTAACGATAAGCGCAGCCGTCTCTCCCGCACAAAGTGTGTCGTTTTGTGCAACCGGCGCAAGCGGTGGCGGCTGAATATAATAATGTATGGTATTACTTGACAAAAGCTGCCCGCAAGTGGTTATTAACCTGCGGTAAAAAACAGTGTCTGACATAACAGGCGGGTCGTAGCTTTGGGAAACTGCACCATCGATATTACTAAAGCTGAGGTCATCGCCATCCGGGGAGCTTTGCCACTGGTATGTATATTGGCCATTACCCCCTGACGGTGTAGTACCCTGTATTATATCAATATTTTTGCTGCCGCAGATCAGTTCATTACCGGGGGTTGCTATAGTATTATTAGAAATTGCCGGCAAAACGGTAATGCCATAAAAAGAATCGTAACTTACACCTGCTTTAGTAAGTTTACGCCGAAAATTTACAATCCTGTTTGAAGTAGTTTGATTGTTTAAAGTGCTTGTTTGATAATCTTCTTCATTAAAAGTTCCGGGGGCATTTCCCCAGCTATTATTACTTAAAACCTGCCAGGCATAGGTATCGGGTACGGTTGCCGGTATATCGCCTATTAAATTGCTGGTAATGCCATTACATATTGTTAATTGCTTTTCGGTAACAACATCAGAATAGACCACTTCTACCACATAATTTAAGGAATAGCAGGGTACAGAAAGCGTGTAAATTACAGGCGAGGTAAAGTTTTGCGCTATGCCCGAACCGGGGCTTAATGCTAAATTTAAGGTATGGCTTATTTTTGGTACCAATGCCGTAATATTAGCGCCTGCCGGGACAGTAACCGTGATTTTAAGATTTTGCTGGTCAATTGCAGGTGTTTTAAGCTGCTGGGGTATAGATAAAGCCGTTATTGCGCCTTGCCGGCTGGCTTCATTTTGCGGGTACTTGGCAAGGTAGGTATCACTGACTCCCTGGGCCGTTAACAAACGCGTCCGGCAATCCGAAGGGCTAAAATTAACGGTTGAACAAAAGCTGCCTGTAAATATTACATCATTGTTATTATCAATGGCCACATTACGGCCTACGTTAACAAAGCAGTCGGTACTACCGCCCCCAAAAGCCAGTTTGTAGTTTAGGTTTTCATCATACTTAGCCAAAAAGAAATCTGTTTTGCCGTGGAAGGTGGTATTATTGGTTTGGGATGAAGGATTAAAATCTATAGTCCCGGTAAAATATCCGGATAGGTAAATCTTATCATCCGAACTGGAAACAATCCCGTAGTTGAAAATAGTACTGCTGTTGCCTCTAATAACCTTTACATCCTTAAATTCACCTGCTGAACTGTATTTAGCCAAATAAAGAGCAATACTTGACGATTGAATGGTAGTTGAATCAAATGTTAATGGCGCAGCAAATGGCCCTGTTAAAAATATATCATTTTTGGAGTTGATACACAGGTTATTATTATCGTTCAACACATCGCCATAAATGGGTTTAACCCAAATTAAAAGCCCGTTGGGGGTATATTTTGCCACAAAACTTGCGTTGCCGTTACCATCTAATAACGATGCCGGACCAAGCGGGTTGAAATTTACACTCCCTGTAAAAGTGCCGCACATAACAAAATTATCTTCGTGGTCAAAGTCGCCGTAGCCTACCAGGCAATCTGCGGTATCGCTTAAATCAATTGCCCATATTAAGTTACCTAACGGGCTGTATTTTATAGCCAACCCATTGGTATTGCCCTGCGAAGTAAAAACACTGCCATCAACATTTACGGTAGACTGAAACCTGATAGTGCTCACCATATTCCCCTGGCTGTCTACTGATACCCGGCCGCCATAGTCGTTACCCACCCCACCGATGCTTTTTGCCCACATAAAGCTTCCGTTTGTATTAAGTTTGATAACAAACGCGTCAAAACCACCCATTGATGAGAGGATATTTGATCCCGAGCCGGGATCGGCATCAAAATCAGGTGAATTATATTGTCCGCTGATAATTGGGTTCCCCTCTTTGTCAACGGTTAAAGAGTTGGGTATGTCATTACTATTTCCGCCTATGCTAACTGCCCATATTAAATTGCCGGTTGTACTGTATTTGGCCACATATACGTCAGTACTTCCCGCATTAGCGGTTAAATTATATACTCCCGGCGACGGGTCGAAATCAACCGTTTGGGTATAACGGCCAGTAACATACACATTGTTTTGACCATCCGTTTTTACTGCTGATGATGAACAATCTGAATTAGGCCCGCCGATGCCATTAACCCAATCGGGGGCGGCAACCTGGCAAATACCTGATAGCGGGGCAAAAAAAAGCATTATAAAAAATGCCGATGTAAAAAAAGCCCGCAGAAACTTACACATGTAAAGGTATTTGGTTTAATAGTGGCGTACCAAGTGTTATAATAACTTAATTGCTAATTTATGTATTATAATTTATCAGATGCTCTTTAAATGGATTTTTTTAACGCTTGCTTACTTTTAGTCAGCCCAATTAAATCAGTTAAGCACCCGTGGTGGCCATTTTTTGGTGTTACCTGTATTTAATCCTCTCGGTTATTAATAATGGTAAACTCTGTACGCCTGTTAAGTTGCCTTCCGGCAGGATTGTCTTGCATATTGGCCAGCCTATTTGGGGCAACCGGTTTTGTTTCACCATATCCTTTGGCATATAAACGGCTGCTTTTTATACCTTTTGATACTATGTAGCTTACACAAGCTGCTGCCCGGTTTTGCGATAGCTGCAAATTATATTCATCACTTCCTTTTGAATCGGTATGCGCTGCCAGTTCAATATTTATGGTTGGATTACTATTTAATATATCTACTAAGCCATCTAATATAAGCTGTGAGCTTGTGGTGAGCGTGGATTTATCAAAATCAAACAATATATTTTCTAAAACTATGGGGGTGCCCAATTTATACGCCTGCAAACAAGCCGGCGTTTCATATAAGGTATCTGTTCTTACTTCGTCCGTAATGGTAAAAGGGATATCCTGTGTGATATAGCCTTGTTTTTCCAGCTTCAGTTGGTATGCACCTAAACTGCTCAGCTCGAATGTGTAACCGGTAATATCGGATACCAATTCTTTTATTACCGTCCGGTTAGCCGGGTTAACAAAGCTTACTTTTACACCCGGTAATGGTTCGTGCGTATCGCAGTCTATTACCAGGCCTTTAAGTACAGGCACAGTAGCCGTTACTTCAAAAATATTCAGGCAACAATCAGATTGCCTGTCGGAGCTTATGTAAAACTTATTCTCGGCCCCATCCTCCGGATAATAATACAGATCATCTTTTACTGAATTAACAGGGTACCCCATGTTTCCGGGTACTGTCCAGGTGCCTGCATTATTCAGACTTTCAAAAAAATCGAATCCACCCATCCCGGTAAAACCCTTTGAGCTGTAAATTAATTTTTTTTGTGGCACATCATAATAGGGCGACTGTTCGTCATAGGCCGTATTGATCGTGCTGCCGGCGTTAACCGCATTTAAAGCATTCCCATCCGCATCCAGATCGCTTATCCAAATATCCTCGCCACCCTGCCCCCCGGGTTTGGAGGACACAAAAAACAGTCGCCGGCCATCGGGGGTAACAAATGGCTGTATGGCATTAAAACCCTGTGCATTAACGTAATTATTTAGCTTTACGGGTGTTGTCCAGCTATTATTTTGTAGCTTGCTTACATAAATACTGCAAGTGGTAATGCCGTTTTGTTTAATCCAGCGTGTAAAATACATCGTCCCGCCGCCGCCGGTTAACGACGCTGTGCCGTACTCGGCATCTGCGGCATCATTCCAGTTTAAGCCGGCCAATTTTACTTCATTGCCGCTCACCGTGTAAATTCTGTTTAAATGTTTATCCCCAATGGTGAACCTTGATGAGGTTAAGAAATAATTCGCCTGGTTTTTTGTCAAAGCATAATCACCCTGCTCTGATGTAAAAGTTTTTGATTTAATTACTTTTTTTGCTGAGTAGACCAGGTATTGTCCTTTAGCATACCGGCAATTTTTAATTTCCATATCAGCCAGCAGACTATACCTACTTTCGCCGTTATAAGTATCCTTAAATTGTTGCAGCTGCGCAGTTGCTTCATCAAAATTGGCACCGGCCCTTAAGCATACGCCATACCACAGGCGGGCAAGCGGATATTTTGCCGCATCTGTGTCTATAACTTTTTTATACCACGCCTTAGCCTCTGCATAATTTTCGTACAGGCGATATGACTCTGCTAAGCGATAATAAGTAAACAGCGTATATTTTAACTTTTTACCTTTTTTTTCATCAAGGTATTTTTTATAAAAGTATGCCGCTTCAAAATACTCTTTGTGTACAAAGGCCTTATCTCCCGACCTTTTATACTCGGGATATTGCTGTGCATTCATCCTTACAGACATAAACATGGCAAATAATATGATAAGGCTTTTTTTCATTTTTAAAACCGGGGGCATACCGGC
>JBDSIC010000066.1:0-8047 GCA_039918195.1 Mucilaginibacter sp. | reverse complement strand
TACGCCCAAAGATTCTCCGGGTACGTCCCGTTATTCACCAGCTCTGAAATACTTTGCTGCACTATCGGCTTATCCTCTTTATAAGTAACGCCAAACCATTTGTTGGCTGTTGGTATCACCTTAAATGATGCCGTGCCGCTTTTTATCAGTTCATCAGCTACCAATGGGATAAAGAACTCCGATTTCGGGTTACCTTCATTAGCATCTACAAACTTTTGGAACATCGGCTCGCTTTGCTTGAACACGGCAGGGGTAAAGCCCCAGAAGTTCATCGATACGCGGGTATCATTCGGTAAGGGGTACTCTACGCCACCTTCTTCGTATACTACGCTGCCATCCTCTTTAAAATATACCTGTGTACGTTCGTTTATCTCTACCATGTTACCGTCAACCACTTTACATACACCGCGTGATACCGAACCATTCTCTGATAGGGTTTTATCTATCTGGTAACCTACTAATGAATAAGTATCATCAGCTGCTTCGGTCGTTAAAAACTTAGCCATTTTTTCAAAGGCGTCAAAACCGTAAAAGTCGTCGGCATTGATCACGCAAAATGGCTCATGTACCTGCTTGTGCGCTGCCAGTACCGCGTGGGCTGTTCCCCAGGGTTTGGCGCGCTCTATTTCTTTATCAATGCCAAAAGGTTTCAAATCAAAGCTCTGGAACACGTAATCGGTTTCTATGCGGCCTTTTAGTTTTGGTTCAAACTTTTCTTTAAAGGCTTCGGCATATTCCTCGCGGATGATGAAGCTGATCTTGCCAAAGCCGGCTTTAATGGCATCGTATATCGAATAGTCTATGATGGTTTCGCCGTTGGGGCCAAAGCCGTCAACCTGTTTCATGCTGCCATAGCGGCTGGCCATGCCTGCTGCTAATATTAATAATGTTGGTTTCATTGTTTTATGGTAGATGTTTGGCTTTTATGCCACGGTTTAAAAATCAAATATTTGGTTAAATGTTTTACGCTTTACTATTACTTGTTACCTGATATACCTGAAATCATGCCCGGCTTCAATCGTCAGCAGGCACTCGTATATCAAACGGATAACGTTGTCCACATCCTCTTTATGTATCATCTCTACAGTGGTATGCATATAACGCAGCGGCAATGATATTAAGGCAGAAGGCACACCGCCGTTAGAGTAGGCAAACGCGTCGGTGTCAGTACCTGTCGACCGTGATGAGGCCTGCCTTTGGAAAGGAATATTCGCCTTTTCGGCAGCGGCTATCAATAGTTTATTCAGGTTAGTTTGCACTGCCGGGGCGTATGATACTACCGGTCCTTTGCCACAAGCCAGGTCGCCCTGGGTTATTTTGCTTATCATAGGGGTGGTGGTATCATGCGTTACGTCAGTAACAATGGCTACGTTGGGTTTTATATGGTGCGCTATCATTTCGGCACCGCGCAGGCCAATTTCTTCCTGTACGGCGTTCACGATGTATAAACCGAAAGGCAGTTTGATATTATTTTCTTTAAGCAAGCGGGCAACCTCGGCTATCATGAAGCCGCCGGCACGGTTATCCAGCGCACGGCCTACATAATAGCGGTTGTTTAGTACGGTAAACTCATCTTCGTAAGTGATAACACAGCCTACATGCACACCCAGCTTTTCTACTTCTTCTTTAGATATGCAACCGCAATCCAGGCAAATATTTTTAAGGCTTGGCGCTTCTTCCTTTTCACCGCCGAGGCGGGTGTGGATGGCGGGCCAGCCAAATACCGCTTTTACCACGCCGTTATCGGTATGGATATTTACCCTTTTTGATGGCGCTATCTGGTGGTCGGACCCTCCGTTACGGATAACATAGATCAAGCCATCGCTGGTAATGTAGTTTACAAACCACGATATTTCATCGGCATGTGCCTCAATAACCACTTTGTATTCGGCATCTTTATTAATAATACCTACCGCGGTGCCGTAGTTATCTACATAATGATCGTCGATGTATGGTTTGAGGTAATCCAGCCAAAGTTCCTGGCCTTTCCATTCAAAACCTGTCGGCGATGCGTTATTGATATATTTTTCAAAAAATGCGAGGGATGTTTCGTTTACCACGGGGATGTGTGGTGTATCTGTCTTTTTCTTAGCCATGTGTTCGTGTTAAACAAGCTCCTGTTACAAGCTGCAAGCAAATATAATAAAGCTAATCAGGTTTAGAATTATTATGCCATGGTTTCTCAATTATTTCATAGTCAAAGCCATCGCGCGTAAAAACTTTGCCTGTTGTTAAAAACCCTTCTTTTAGGTAAAAGCCGAGCGCGCTTACCCGGGCGTTGCACCATAAACGGGCAGCACCGTCGGCTTTGGCAAAGTCGGTAATGTACTCCAATACGCTGCTGCCTATACCTTGCTTTTGATACGCGGGATCAACCGCTAATTTTCTGAACTGAAACTCACCTTCATTTGGGAACATCGAAACCACTGCCACCAGCAGGTTATCTTTAAACGCGCCGAAGTGGATGCCATTACTATCCTCTTCCATTTCCATTTCGTACAATTTTTTATGCGGATAAAGCACCTTATTGCGCAGTCGCCAGGTAAGTTCGGGGCGTATTTGTTCTATGGATAGCGCAGACATATTTATACTGAAAACTTTATCCATCCACCGCCTTCATAACCAAAGACAAATTGTTTCGGGTTGATGATCTCGGCCAATATCTCTACAGAATCAACTATCCTCGGACCGGGGCGGTTAAAGTATTGGTTGCCGTCGGCTAGGTAAAGACGCTTATTTTTAACTGCTTTCAAATCAGAGAAACCCTGTAGCTGTAGTAGGATCTCTATTTCCTTCATGATACGCTCAATGGAAAACCCGCAGGGCATTACGATAATAATGTCAGGGTCCTGCAGTCGTATATCTGTCCAGTCGATGTAGGGGGAATGCTTGCCCTCTTCGGCTAAAACAGCATTGCCACCGGCTATGCTAACCAGGCCGGGTATCCAGTTGCCCGATATCATTAAAGGCTCCAGCCATTCGATACAGGCAACGGTTGGTTTGGCATCAATAAATTTTAGTTTGTGCCTGATAATGTCTACGCGCTCCTGCAAATCTTCAACTAATAACTCGCCTGCCTGCGCCACATCAAGGGCAACGGCAACGGTTTTGATATCTTCAAAAATATCATCAAGGCCATTGGGTTGCAGGGAAATGATTTGGGCCTTTTTATCAAGGAAATTTTCAAGCGCCTGCTCCACTTCGGGTAATGATACTGCGCAAACCTCGCACTGGGCCTGGGTTATCACCACATCGGGCGACAGGTCTTTTATGATGTCGCGTTTTACCGTATACAGCGACAGGGCATCAGATAGTAACTCCTTTACCTTAGCATCAATGGCTCCACTGCTTAAATTATCGGGGATATTCGCTTCGGTACAAGCAGGCAAATGTTTTATACTTTCGGGATAATCACACTCATGCGAGCGGCCAGCCAAACTGGTTTCAAGGCCTAAGGCACAAACTATTTCGGTAGCGGCAGGGAGGAGGGATATTATTTTAGAAGTAGGCATGCTGTATTAAATTCCCCCTTCAGGGGGTTAGGGGGTTTACCGCTTCATTTCACTCTGTACCGCCCTTAAAAACTCGTTGGCTTGCTGCGAGCCGATGATGTATAGCAGGCCGTCGCGGTCGGTAAGGTGTATGGCTTCGTTACCGCCGGCGTAAAAGCGGATGGTGCCCCGGGTGTGCAGGTTATAAACCGGGTTATTAAATAAATAGCGGCTATAGGTACCTTTTTCGGCTTTAACAATACTGTTCAGGTCTATTTTTACCAGTTTAGTGGTCCAAAGGCCATCGAGCATTACGCTTTTATTTTGTACACGGGTACGAAAATGCAGCAGGAAGCCCATAATAATAGATATGATAATAATGGCAAAACCTACCACCACCAGCAGGTCGCCGCCGCTTTCGGTAAAAAAATATGCGGCAAAGCACGACATAGCCAAAACCAGCCGGATGGTAAGGGGAATAAACTCCCTTCCCAAATATTGATTTTCCGTAAAAACAGCTTTATTCTCGCTCATGTTAGTTTAAACAATTCGAATATAGTAACTTTTTTAGTGTTTTTGCCCACCTTGTATCTTTCGTCGGGCCGGTAACCGCCTATCCATATAATATCGCCGTTGCCATTTACCAATAACGGTATTTGCTGTTTTTTATGCAAAGGCACTTTTTCGCCGATAAAAAAATCACTTAGCTTTTTACGGGTTTTCATCCCCAGCGGGTAAAAAAAATCGCTTTGCTGCCAGCTGCGCAGGGTTAAAGGATAAACCAGTAACGCGGCATCAACCGAGGTAGCCAGCGGGTTATCGCGCACAATGAGCGGCGAATCATCGTGCAGCAGGTTAAGTTTATAGCCACCAAAATGCGCTTCGGTATCCGTTTGATTTATGCTAATCTGATTTTCGGCTGAAGCCTTTTTTGGGGTGATGATGAGTTGCTCACGGTCCAGTATCAGCCTAAATCTGGTCGATTCAAAAACCCTGCCTGAATGCTTTTCTAAGGACGATACCAGGTCATCAACAACTATTTCGCTGAAGCCATAATCCTGCAATAGCTTAAACAACAGCAAATGCTGCGGGTGCAATTTTTTTACTTCGCTTATCGGCAGGTATACATCCTCATCGCGATAGCTGAATAAACTGTTTTTTAATTCCGCAACCTTAAGCTCCAGCAATGTTTCCAGTTCCCTGAAATGGCGCAGGTTGTTCTCGAAGGTATTTTCGAGGTTGGGGTTCACTTCCTTCAGTTTTGGTATTACCTCGTGCCGCAGTTTATTACGCGCATATTTTGTTGAGGCGTTGGAACTGTCCTCTGCATAGTCTATTTTTTCGTCGCGAATGATATCCGCGATCTCATCCCGCCCTAAAAACATTAGCGGACGTATTAAAGCGCCATTTTTAGGCAGAATGCCATGTAACCCGGCAATACCCGTTCCGCGTGTTAGATTCAACAATATTGTTTCGATAGTATCGTTTTGGTGGTGGCCAAGCGCTATTGCACTATAACCATATTGCTGCCTTACCTGCTCAAACCACTCATACCTTAACTCCCTCGCCGCCATTTGGATAGATAATTTATGAGCGACGGCATATTGCCGGGTGTCGAAGTTTATGGTATGAAAGGAAACATTAAGCTGTTGGGCAAGGTTATTACAAAATTGCTGATCGGCGGTAGATTCGTCGCCCCTGAGCTGGAAATTGCAATGCGCTATGCCGAAGTTATACCCTGCCGCGCTGAATAAACGGGCAAGCAATACCGAATCCATACCCCCGCTAACGGCAACTAATATGCTGCTATGGGGTGTAAACAAGGTATTTTGAGCTATAAATTCGCTAAAGCGACTAACAGGGAGCATACATCAAAATTATTAATTTAATAAGCCCCGCAAAAAACTAATTTTGCCAAAGTGAAAAAAGGCCTTTTATGCTTCTGTTTATTATTGATGGCGGGCTTTGCTATGGCCCAGCAAAAAAAATCAATAGTACGGCTTATCCGCTCGGAACGGAGCGAGGGCATGAAACGCGGCGGCAAGGATGTGGTGAAAGTTTATAACGGCACCTTCCAGCAGGATTACTCTACCTTAAGCTCAGACAGCGCTTACTTTTACCCGCAGGAAAACGGGTTTGATGCTTTCGGCAACGTACATATAAGCCAGGGCGATACACTGAATATTTACTCGGACAAGCTGAATTATAACGGCAATACCAAAACAGCCCTGCTTACCAATAATGTAAAGCTGATAGATAAGGATGCTACTTTAACTACCGATTACCTTACTTATAACACCGCAACCCGCATTGGCACCTACACCGGCGGCGGCAAACTGGTAAACAAAGACAATGTGCTTACCAGCAAGAATGGCTATTATTTTGCTTTTTCGCGCGATGCGTATTTCCGTTACAACGTAGTGCTGGATAACCCCGAAGCTTTAACCAAAACTGACACGCTGCGCTATAATACCGGTTCGCGCATATCTTATTTTTACGGGCCTACCAATATTTACGGCAAAGAAAAAGATAAGGATACCCTGTATACCGAGAACGGCTTATACAATACCGCCGCCAAGCAGGCCTTTTTTGGCAAGAAAAATCTGTACAAGCAAGGCACCAAATCGTTAAAAGGCGATAGTTTATTTTACGACCGTAACAAAGGTTATGGCCGCGCGGTAAAAAACATCACGTTTCACGACAGGGAGCAAAAGATAACCATGAAGGGTGACCTGGGCACGTATTACAAAAAGGATGAACGCGCCGTGGTTACTCAAAATGCCTACGTTGTATTGGTAACCGAAGAGGAGGATTCCACTTCGACAGACAGTGTAGCCCCGCAGCAGCCTTTTAATAAACAGGAAGGCCTGGTAAATGATAGCCTGCAAAACAAGCTTATCAATCAGGGGGCAGCACTCGGGCAGGCGCTGGCTGCAAAAAATAAGGGGCTGACAGATAGTTTAAAGAACAGGGCCGTCAATGTAATCGCCACCAAACAGTTGCCAACCCAGGTTACAAAAAAGGACAGCGCTTTAATAGATTCGTTAAAAAAGAAAGTGGTGATACCACCCGGAGGTAAACAACTACCCCCGTCAATAGTAAAGAAAAAAATAACGACCAAACCCACAGCCAAAGCTAAAACACCGCCGCAGCCAAAAACTGTATATATTATCAATGAAAAAGGCAAACGGGTAAAAATCGACTCGGTGTATATGAGTGCCGATACCCTGGAAACCCAGATATTAACGTATAAAAATCTTAAAATATTAAAGGAAAAAATGCGATTGGCCAATGTTAGGGATACCGTTACACGGGTTAAAAAGAAGGAGCCAATTATTTATAAAAAAGCGCCCAAGTATTTCGATAATTTTCCGCCTATAATGCGCTGGGATACTTCGTACCTGAAGCCGTTGTTCTTCGGCGAGCCTGTACCTGTTAAGGTCGACAGCGGTGCGATAAAAAAAGCGGTACAGATTGAGCAGCAAAAAAAGGCAAAAGCCGATAGCATTAGTAAACTGCCTGTTAAGCCTGGGAAGGTAGACTCTGTTTATTTAACCACCAAAGTTTTGCTGAAAGATACCAGCCGTGTACGCATCATTAATGCTTTTCATGATGCCAAAATATTTAAATCGGACTTGCAGGCAAAGGCCGACTCTATGTTTTATGCCAACAGCGATTCGACCATACGCTGCTATGTAAAACCCATGATGTGGACACAAGGCTCGCAACTGTCGGGCGATACCATCGACTTGCAGATGAAGAATAAAAAGATGGACAATATGGACATCTATTACAACTCCTTTATTGTCAATGTAGAGAAGAAAGACTCACTCCACTTTAACCAGGTGGGGGGTAAAAAAATGCGGGGCTTTTTTAAGAACAGCAAACTCTCGCTAATGTATGTAGACGGCAATGCCGAAAGCATTTATTTTAACCGCGATAGTTCCACCAATAAAATATCCGGGATGCAGCGGTCATTAAGCAGTCGTATGCGTATTAGGTTAAACAACAACAAGGTGAGTAACCTTGCCTTCCTGTCGAAACCGGATATACGGTATGGCCCGCTAAATAAGTTCCCTGAAGACGACCGTATACTCAAAAACTTTATATGGAAGCCAAAGGAGCGGCCGGTATCCAAAGAAGTTATTATCAATTCGGCGCGGCGTAAAGCGGCTAACAGGGCAGCCGCAAGAGACGAAGCTGCAAGAGCAAAAGTACAGGCCGCAAAACTGGCAGTCGGGAAAGCAGGCAGCGATAGTACATCTGCCGGTGGAAGGCCACGGACTGACAGTACCTCGACGGGTGCTCAACCGGCCGCACCGGCAAAATCCGCCGCCAAAGATGACGTACTCATTGTAAACCCTGAAACAAAAGATGTTAACCGTAACCGTATTACAGACGGTACGCTGAATACCGCGCCGGTAATATTGCCGGCAGCCGGCTCAACCGAGCAGCAGCGTGATACTACTACGGTGAAAGCTCCGCCTGCCCAGCCTGTTAAAAAGGATTAATATTTCTAATGTAACCATTCACAGATGTTGAGTTATTAAATCTGT